>JAFKFF010000275.1 GCA_017307315.1 Alphaproteobacteria bacterium | reverse complement strand
GAAGGCGCAGCAGGTCAAGAATGCGGTGATCGTGCCGGTGGGCGCCAAGGGCGGCTTTTATCCCAAGACCATGCCCGCCAATCCCAGCCGCGACCAGTTCATGGCGACCGGCGTCGCCGCCTACAAGATGTTCATCCATGCCCTCCTCGACGTCACCGACAATCTGAAGCCCGACGGCACCGTGGTGCCCCCGCCCGATGTGGTGCGCCATGACGACGACGATCCCGATCTGGTGGTCGCCGCCGACAAGGGCACCGCGACCTTCTCCGACATCGCCAACGGCATCGCCGAGGAACGCGGCTTCTGGCTGGGCGACGCCTTCGCCTCCGGCGGCAGCCACGGCTACGACCACAAGAAGATGGGCATCACCGCCCGCGGCGCCTGGGAAGCGGTCAAGCGCCATTTCCGCGAGACGGGCCGCGACATCCAGAAAGAGGACTTCACCGTCATCGGCGTCGGCGACATGTCGGGCGACGTATTCGGCAACGGCATGCTGTTGTCGGAACATATCCGCTTGCTGGCCGCCTTCGACCATCGCCACATCTTCCTCGATCCCAATGCCGATACGGCGAAGGCTTTCGCCGAGCGCAAGCGCCTGTTCGACCTGCCGCGCTCCAGTTGGGACGACTACAACCGGGATCTGCTGGGCAAGGGCGGGGGCATCTTCGCCCGCTCGCTGAAAGAGATCGCACTGACGCCGGAAGTGCAGGGGTTGATCGGCACCAAGGACGCGAAACTTTCGCCCCAGGCCCTGATCAAGGCACTGCTCAAGGCCAAGGTCGATCTTCTGTGGTTCGGCGGCATCGGCACTTACATAAAATCTTCCGCGCAATCCAATCTCGATGCCGGCGACCGCGCCAACGACGCGCTGCGCATCAATGGCAACGAAGTGGGCGCCAGGGTGGTGGGCGAAGGCGCCAATCTGGGCGTCACCCAGCCGGGCCGCGTCGAATATGCCCGCGCCGGCGGGCGCATCGACACCGACGCGGTGGACAATTCCGCCGGCGTCGACACGTCCGACCATGAAGTCAATCTGAAGATTCTGCTCAGCGGCCCCTATCGCCGGGGCGAGATCGATGCCGCCCAGCGCGACGCGCTTCTGGCCGGCATGACCGATGAGATCGCCGAGCTGGTGCTGGCCGACAATTACGACCAGACCCTGGCGCTTTCCGTCGCCGAAGCGGCGGGGGCCCGCGACATCGACGCGGATGCCCGCTTCATCCGCGCCCTGGAAGCCAAAGGCAAGCTCGACCGGGCGGTGGAATTTCTTCCCGCCGATGCGGAGATCCGCAAGCTGGAGAATGACAAGAAGGGACTGACGCGTCCCGAACTGGCCGTCCTGATGGCTTACGCCAAGCTCGATCTGGATGCGGAGATCCTGGACAGCGCCCTGCCCGACGATCCGGCTTTCGCGGCCACGCTGGCGGCCTATTTCCCCAATCAGGCTTCGCAAAGCTTCGCCGCCGAACTGCCGCAACATCGCCTGAAGCGCGAGATCATCTCCACCATGCTGTCCAACCGCCTGGTCAATCTGGCGGGGCCGGTTTTCGTCGCGCGCATGAAGGAGATGTCGGGCGCGAGCGGCGCGGAAGTGGCGCGTGCCTTTGTCGTGGCCGAAGGCGCGTTCGGGCTGGAAGCGCTCAAGGCGCGGATCGACGCCCTGGACGGCAAGGCGCAAGCGCAGGCCCAACTCAATCTCTATACCGAGATCGCGGAAATGCTGCGGCGCCTGGGCCTGTGGTTTCTCACCCATGTCTCGGCCCGCGAGGAGCTGGGCGCCACCATCGCGCTCTATCGCGCAGGCGTGGAAGCCTTGCGCGCGCAGCATGGCGATTTCATCTCAGCTGAGCAGGCCGAAGAAGCCCGCGCACGAATCGCGCGTTTCGCCGCGCCGGGGGTGCCGCACGACCTGGCCCGCGATATCGGCCTCTTGCCGCTTCTGGGGGTCGCGCCCGAGATCGCGCAGCTGGCCCGCACCACCGGCCATGAGATGGCGCCGGTGACGGCGCTTTATTTCGGCCTGGGCGCGGAACTGGGCCTGGACCGGATTCGCCTTCTGGCGGCGCGCATCGGCGCATCGGAACATTGGGACCGGCTCGCCATCCGCCGGCTGGTGGACGATCTCTTCGCCGCGCAGCGGGCGCTGTCGCAATCCCTACTGGCCAAGCTGCCAGCAACCGCCACCGCCGAAGACGCCCGCAAAGCCTTGCGCGAATGGACCTCTTCGAACGAGCAGGCCCTGGAACGCACGCGCGCCTTCCTGGGCGCGCTGGAAACCACGGGCGAGTTGTCGATCGCCAAGCTGACGCTCGCGAACAGTCAGATCCACAAGCTCGCGGATATTTGATCCGCTCGCTATTTGGCCCCCTCTCCCTTCGCACGCTCGAGAGCGTGCTACGGGTATCTCCCCCGCCAGCATGCTTGCGCATGCGCGGGGGAGAACGGGCACGACCAAGCTTCCAGAAGCGCCGCTCTCGCCAGCGCGCTAACGCACGCATGGGGGAGGCGGTCCTCACGCCGCTTCAACAAATGCTAGATCGGCCGGGCTGCGGCTTTCTTCCCCCCGTATGGCGAAGCCATCGACGGGGGAAGATGTCTTCTGAGGGCTTGTCCCGAAGAAGACAGATGGGGGCTTTAAAGATGGAGGGGGTTATCTAACTAAATTCAACCTGACCGCCGGCTCGACCGCCGCGGCTTTTTCCTGGCCGACGAATTCGATGCCGATGCCCTGTTCGTGATGGCGGGCGACGCGCCCCGCGGTCTGGGCGATCAGCACGAATTCTCCTACCGGCGGGCGGATTTCGGTCTTCAGCGAAACCCCGCTGGCGGAAATATCCATCACCTCGCAATGCACGATCTGGCCATCGGCGCGGGTGAATTTGGCGAAGCCTTTCTGGCTGGTGCGCTCGTGACGGCGCAGCGCGGATTCGTCCACCAGATCCTTGTTCAGAAAAAGCGTGAGCTGCTCGGCGGTGCGCTCGCGCTTGAGCGGCGTGCAGGCGAAAAGAACGCCGAAGCCGCTATCGTCCAGCCGCATCACATGGCCTTCGAAGCGGCCGAACCCGTCGACATACAGAATGACCTGGGTGCCCGGCTCGGGCATGATCTCGCAGGCGATGGCGGCGCCGCCGGGCGACAGGTCGCAGATCTGGCAGCGCGCCTCCTTGCCGTCGGCCGGCGTGAACAAACGCCCCGGCAAATCGACGCGCACGCGGCGAAACCGCCGGCGCTCGGCACGAGCCTGGGTGAACGCAGCCTCGCTGTCTGTCATCACGCCCGCCATGAGAGATCCGCCCTGGGATCGGGATTCGGGGGGTAAATCTATGCCGGTGTCGTCAATAGATGGTTACCGGCCGCCATCTTCCGGAAAGGAATAAGGCATTTCCTTCCCCCCGCGGCTTAACGGGAGGGGGAGAGCGCGATATATGTCCCATTCTGATTGCCGGGCCTGATGCCCGGTTTTCCGGGGGATTGTTCATGCATCTGGCTTCCTGCTTCCGCGGTTCGCGTCTTGCCTCCCTGACCCTCGTCTGCGCCGGGCTTATCCTGGCGGGGTGCGCCGGGGACGAGGACGTGATCGCCTCGGGTTCGCCTTTCAGCCAGGCGCTCTTTCGCAACTATACCGACCTGGCCGCCCAGGCCGACGCCGCCCCGATCCCCGAATCGCTGGAAAACGACGGCGGCTTCTTCTCCGACCTGGTCGGCGTCTTCACCGGCGGGCCCGACAATCCCGCCGCGCCCGTGGCCGAGGCCTTGCGGGCCAAGGCCGATCGCGCCGCCATCGGCGAAGAACCCGCCCCCGAGCCCGCCCCCGCCGATGCGACGGCGCAGGGGCTGCGCGCACGGCTGGTCCGGGCGATCGCCCAGGGCAAGGATGGATTTCCCGATCAAGCCGCCCGCGCCCAGGCCGATTTCGATTGCTGGGTGATGGACAGCCGCGCCGCCAACCTGATGAGCGAGGCCCAGGCCTGCCGCACGGCGTTGAACGGCTCGCTGCTGGCGCTGGAGAATGCCGGCCGGCCGACGCCGCCCCGGCCCGCGCCGGTGACCACCGCGCCGGTCGCCCCGCCCCCGCCCGCCGACTACACGGTCTATTTCGATTTCGATTCCTGGACGCTCACCGCCGAGGATCTGGCCGTGCTCACCAATGTGATCAACACCGCCCGCGCCGGCGGCCAATCGCGGATCACGGTGGTGGGCCATACCGATACCTCCGGCTCCGCCGCCTATAATCAGAATCTGTCGCTGCACCGGGCCAATGTCGTGGTCGAAGCGCTGGTGGACATGGGCGCGCGCCGCGCCGCCATCGAGGCCAGCGGCGTGGGCGAGAACGATCTCGCCGTCCAGACCGGCGATGACGTAAAGGAAGCCAGGAACCGCCGGGCGGTTATAAACCTTCAGCCTTAACCCCTCCGGCCTTCGCAGCTTGCTTTTGCGCGCCGGCCGATGCCGGCGCGCAATAAGCGCTGCTACGGCCACCTCCCCTACCAGCGCGCTACGCGCGCGTATGGGAGGCGGGCCTGGGAACGTTGCAGCAAGCGCCAGATCGGCTGGATTCCAGCTTTCTCCCCCCGCGCGACAAAGCCGCTGGCGGGGGAGTTCGGTAGCGACAGCGTACCGAACGTCTTCCGAAGGCTTGCCTGAGGAAGACAGATGGGGGCAAAAAGCGTAAGCTGCGCGTTATGACAGTGATGACATTCCGGCACGCAATTGCCCTGACCTTTTGCCTGACGGCGGTTTCCGCGCTCCCCGCGTCAGCCCAGACCGGAAGCAATTACAACGTCAAGACGATGAATTTCGATCTCTGGTGCCAGGAGCAGGCGCACCTGCCCGCCGCCCGCTGCGACAAGCGCACGCCGGAGGACGAAAAGACCTTCGAAGCCTATCGCGCCCAGATCGAGCGATACGAAGTGCCCTATCTGCAGCGTCAGCAGCGCGAGCTTTCGATCAATCGCGACATCATGCACAGCGATCCGGTGGACAATCCGGTGCACCAGAATCCCCAGGCGCAGACCCAGGATCCCAACCGCCAGCCTCAGGCGCCGCAGCCCTGAACGTCTCGCTGGCTCAACGGATGCGCTGACCGCGCCCGACGAAACTGTCGAACATTTTCTGCAACAGATCGCCCGTCCCGAAAGCGGAAAGGCCGGGATGATCCTGATCGACCACCAGCCGCAGATACGGCGCCCGGGAATGGGCGCGGGCGACCGGGGGCGGCGGTGGCGGCAGGGACTGGTCGTAATCGGGGCGCGGCTCGTCTTCGCGGATCAGCTGGGAGCCGATCAATCTTTCGTAAGCGATGGGGCGGCCGAGAAGAGGTCCGGGATCGGACAGCATCTGCACCATGCCGAAGAACCGGTTGGGATCGCCGCCATTGAAGCTCATGGGGGCGAGGATGGTTTCCAGTTCCACCATCCCGTTTTCCGCCGTGGTGGCGATGGAGGAAAGGCAGATCGGCTGGCGCAGTTTCAACGACTGGCGCAGCAGGGCCGCCAGCGACAGGCTGGATTGCGGTTCCCAATGCCCCAGAAAGCCGGTGCCCTTGAGTTCATAACCGAAGCGTTCGCAGAGCGCGGTTCCCGCCAGGCGATAGGACGGACGGGCCGGATTCTCGCAATCCAGGATGAAGGTATAGGAGAG
>JAFKFF010000274.1 GCA_017307315.1 Alphaproteobacteria bacterium | reverse complement strand
CTCGACGCCGCCGACAAGAACAAATCGATGCTGCCGATCCAGGGCTGGATGACCTTGGACACCGCCAAGGCGCTCTTCACCCGCGCCAGGCTGGATTACGCCAAACTCAAAGCCGCCGCCAACAGGCCCGGCTTCAAGGCGGTGGCGATGACCGGCGAAAGCGCCGACATCGCCGCCCACTCCACCGTCACCCCAATGAAGACCCGCAATGTCGTGGGCATCCTCAAAGGCAGCACTCGCCCCAATGAAGTGGTAATCTATTCCGGCCATTGGGATCATCTGGGTCGCAACAATGCCCTGCCCGGTGCCGACAAGATCTACAACGGCGCAGTCGATAACGGCACCGGCGTGGCCCAGACGCTCGAGCTTGCGGAAAAGATCGCGCACGACAAACGCCCCGCCCGCTCCGTCGCCTTCGCTTTCTGGACCCTGGAGGAGCAGGGCCTCTTGGGCTCGGATTATTTCGGCCGCCATCCGCTCTGGCCAGCGCGCGATATCGTGGCAGTGTTCAACACCGACGCCGATGGCCCGAGCCCGCTGTCGCACGACATGGAAGCGCCCGGCACCGGCCAGTCGCAACTGGAAGATTTGCTGAAGAAGGCGTTGGCGACGCAGCACCGCGTGCTCTCGCCCGACCGCGAGCCGGAGAAAGGCCACTTCTTCCGCTCCGACCATTTCAGCCTGGCGAAACAGGGCATTCCCGCGATCTCGCCCGGTGGCGGTCACGACCTGGTCAAGGGCGGCATGGCGGCGGGCATGAAACTGTCCGACGATTATGTCGAGCACCGCTATCACCAGGTCGGCGACGAATGGCGCGCCGACTGGGACCTCACCAACCCGATCGAAGATTCCAAGGCGCTCTATATCGCGGGGATGGACCTGGCCAACAGCGATGAATGGCCCAACTGGTATCCCGACAGCGAATTCCGCGCCGCCCGCGACAAGCAGCGCAAATAGGAACAAGACCATGCGCCATTCCGCAGCAACCCTCGCGCTGACCGTTATGCTGGCGGCATCCGCTCACGCCGCGCCCACCGCCCATCCCAAGGCGGATGCCGAGGCGCTCGATCTCGCCAAGAAAGCCATCGCCATCCGCTCGGTGTTCGGGCCGGGCAACAAGACCGCCGATGTCGCCAAACTCTATCGCGACGCGCTGGTGGCGGGTGGCTTCGCTCCCAACGACATCACCATCGCCCCGGCGTTCGGCACCACCTATCTCATCGCCCGCTGGCCCGGCAGCGATCCCAAACTCAAGCCCTTCGTGATCTCGGGCCATATGGATGTGGTGGAAGCCAAGCCCGCCGACTGGCAACGCGATCCCTTCACTCCCATCGTGGAGAATGGCTATCTGTTTGGGCGCGGCGCCACCGACATGAAGCTGGCGGGCACCATGGCCATCGCCGCGCTGAACGAAATGCGCCGCCAGGGTTATCGCCCCCGCCGCGACATCATCCTGGAATTCTCCGGCGACGAGGAAACCGCGATGAAGACCGGCGCCTTGATCGCCGACAAATTCGCGCATGCCGAACTGGTGCTCAACCTGGATGGCGGCGGCGGCGTCTTGAACGAAAAGACCGGCAAGCCGGAATATTTCACCTGGCAGGGCGCAGAAAAGACCTATGCCGATTACAAGCTCACCGTCACCAATCCCGGCGGCCATTCCTCCGC
Source organism: Alphaproteobacteria bacterium (assembly GCA_017307315.1). Classification (GTDB taxonomy): domain Bacteria; phylum Pseudomonadota; class Alphaproteobacteria; order Micropepsales; family Micropepsaceae; genus Rhizomicrobium. The sequence continues at coordinate 8,126 of JAFKFF010000274.1, read as the reverse complement.
GCCGCGCAAGGACAATGCCATCACCCAGCTGGCCGAGGCCCTGGTCCGCATCGGGCATTACCGCTTCAAGCCCGAATTGAGCCCGCTGACCAAGGCTTACTTCACCGAAGCCGCCAAATACGAAGAAGATCCCAAGATCGCCGCCGCCATGCGCGCCTTCGCCGCCAATCCGGCGGACGAAAAAGCCATCGAGACCCTGGCCGCCGATCACGCCATGGTGGGCAAGATCGGCACCACCTGCGTCGCCACCATGCTATCAGGCGGCCATGCGCTGAACGCCCTGCCCCAGCGCGCCGAAGCCAACATCAATTGCCGCATCTTTCCCGGCCACAGCCGCCCTGAGATCATGGCCGAATTGAAGAAGGTCGCCGCCGAGCCCGCGCTCGCCATCAAGGATGTGACGGAAGGCTCCGTCGCCACCGACGCCTCGCCCGCCCGTCCCGATTTCGTGAGCGCGGTGACCAGGGCGATGGCGGCAGTCTATCCCGGTGTGCCGGTGTTTCCCTCCATGGCGGCGGGCGCCAGCGACAGCATGTGGTCGCGCGCCAAGGGCGTGCCCAGCTACGGCGCCGCGCCCATCTTCACCAAGCAGTCCGAGAATTTCAGCCACGGGTTGAACGAGCGCACGCCCATCTCCAACATCACCCCCGGCATCACCTATCTCGCGATGGTGTTTCAGGACCTGTCGAAATAGCGTTCGGAACCCTCACCCCAAAAGCCGCGCCAGGCCATACATCACGCCCGCCGCGACCAGGGCCACCCCGCCCAGAATGACATAGGCGCCTTTGGTCATCCCGGCCAGCATCTGCTTGATCTGGGCACGGTCGTTGACATTGGGAAAGGGCGTCGACGGCGCCGGCACGCCCAGGAATTCGCATAAGGGCCCCCAGCCCTGGTCCACCGTAAAGATCAGGAGCCGCTCCGGCGGCACTCCCGCCTTCACCTCCTCGATATGCCGCGCGTAATGCGCCATCGCCTTTTCGGGATCGTCCATCGTGCCGCGATGCGAGCGCTGCCAGATCAGCTTGTGCGCCATGTCGCCGAATTTGCGGCCGAAGGGCGTGAAAATCTCCAGCACCTTGAACTGCCATTTGCTCTCGGTGAAATAGATCGTGTCCATGGTGCTGTCGTACCAAGCCTTCGCGCCCTTGGGATGCAGGGTGAGCACCACCTTGGCGTGCGGATAGGCCTCGACCAATTCGCGCCACACGCAGCAGGCGGGATTGTCCACCGCCGCGCGGTAGCCGCCGAACACCCGTTCCCAATCCTGCCGCGCGCCGGGCGGATCGTTGGCGACCTTGCGCCAGAATTCCAGGTGACCCTTGTTGGCCTTGTTCTGCAGAACCTCGATCATGTGGTAGCAGGGAAAGCCCAGCTGGTTCAGCGCTTGAAAAGTGGACATGGTGCCGGTGCGGCCAAAGCCCGCCCCGATGATTTCCAACGGCATGGATTGATCCCCCCGGATTCCCTTTTTCCGCAGCTTTTCCCTTTGGCGAAGGCTTTGCAATCCGTCGTCCCGCGGAAAGCGGCCCCAAAGAAAAAGGGGAGGCGCTGCCGCGCCTCCCCTCCCCCCTCGAACGGGATCGACCTTTTAGGGGTTGATCAGGCTGTTGCCCACGGCGCCTTCCTTGATCAGCTGCGACAGCGGCACCAGGCCCTTATAGACGAATTTCTGCACCCGCTGACCGCGATAGGTCTCGGTGGTGTAGAGATTGCCCTTGGAGTCAGTGGCGACATTGTGCACGGCATAGAATTGCCCCGCGATGCGCCCGCCGCCGCCGAAGGTATACAATTCCTTCTCGCTCTGCCGGTCATAGACATGGATCTTCTCGTTGGTCACGTCGATGACGAACATGAATTTCTGCTCGGGGTCCTTGGAGAAAGCGATGCCCCAGGGCGTGCCGTCACCCTTGGAATTGGGCTGGATCACGAACTGGCGCACGAAGGTGCCGTCGAACTTGAAGATCTGCACCCGGTTGTTCATGCGGTCGCAGACATAGAGCAGCCCGTCATTGGTCGGCTCGGCGCAATGGACCGGATTCTGGAACTGCTTTGCTTCCGGATTGTAGGGCGCGATGGTTTCGTCGCTGGGCTGCTTGGTGCCATAGGCGCCCCAGATGCGCTTGTTCTTCAAGGTGGTGGCATCCCACACCGAAACGCGGTGATTGCCGTAACCGTCCGCCGCCACCAGCTCGTTGGTGCCGGGCAGGAAACGGATCTGCGCCACGCCTTTCACATTCTCGATGTCCAGGCTGCCCTTGCTGGCATTGGCCTTGCCGATCTGGCCGAGATATTTGCCGTCCGGGCTCATCTTGAGGATGAAGCTGTCGTGATAGGGACCGGCCTCGCCGCCCTCGCCCGCGCCGGGTGCGCGATTCCGCTCGGCCTCGAACTGCGCCATGCTGCCGGCCGGCGGGCCGGGCTGTTCGGCGCCATTGCCGCCCAGCCAGACATTGCCGTCCTTGCTTGCCCGCCTGGTCGAAGGCCAGAACGTCCGGCGCCGCCGTGCAGCAATCGGATTCGCCGCGGGTGCGATAGGTCTCCATATATTCCAGCGTCTGCGGGCGATGGATGACCCAGACATTGTCGTTCTTGTCCACGTCCAGCCCGATGGTGTTGCCCATCAGCCAATGGTTGGGCAGCGGCTTGGGCCAGAACGGATCGACCTCGAATTTCGGCACCATGATGTCGCCGGCATTCTGGGCCTGCGCGGAAGGCGCCGCGGCCAGAAAGCCCGCCAGGGCAAAAAGACTGGCGCCCAGCAAGCGGCGCGGACGAACGAACAAAGACATGAATCCTCCCGGAATATTTATCTGTCTTACCCTGACGGACCCGAGGCGCTTTTCCTCAGCTGCGACCGGCCTAAAAAAACGGCGGCTTGAAGCCGCCGCCAGTTGATCGCTCACACCATCCCGAAGACGCCGCAGCTGGAGGGCAAGCCGGCGCCGGGAAAGGCGTATGATATTTCTACTAAAAGATCATACACGCAGGCAAGCGGGACGAAGCGATTCCGGGGTCTCAAAAGATGAAATCGGCGTGAGGGAACGCCTGATAGAAAATCAGGGAGCTTACGCCACCACGCTGAGCATGGCGCTGGGCTGGGCCAGGCCGAAGCTCGGCACCGAGACTTTCAGCCCCGACTTCAGCAAAAGCCCGCTCAGCAGCCGCGCCGCCACCGCCACCGGCTTGCGATGAGACGGATGCACCATCCAGGTCAGGTGCGCATCGAGCAGCGCGTGATCGCTTTTCTGCGCCGCCGCCACGATCGCCAGCATCTGCAGTTCGGACAAGGTGCATTCCTCCGCGCCGGGCATGCCGATGATCACCGTGCGCCGGCAGCCATTGTCGATGGCGCTGAGCAGGATCGCGGTCACCCGCACCAGATCGGCGCCTTCGCAGCGCGCCAACCGGCCGAAAGCGCGCGCCAGATGCGGGCAATGGCCCCTGCCCGTAGCGATCTTGCGGAAGGCGTCGACCAGCAGCATTTCAATGTCGCTCATAAGCCATCTCCTTGGGGGCGGGAACAGGAAGGCGGACGGCGGCGCGCGCCGGCTTCTGGCGCTTGCGCAGCCAGATGACGATGCCGGTGACCGACAGCATTGCCACCAGCAAGCCGCTGACCGAAATCAGGATGCGGCCCGGCAAACCCAGAATGCGCCCGCTGTGCAGCGGATATTGCGCCTGCATATAGACATCGCCCGCCGTGCCCGCGCCCATCACGTCCTTTTCGACCAGCTTGCCGTTGCGGTCGTCGATATAGAAATAGGACGCGCCCAACCCCGTCTCGGCGCTTTGGCCCGCGCGGGTGAAGCCGACGCCGTAAACGCCATATTCCGGCTCGTGAAAGATCGAGACCGGCGTGATGTCGGTATCGGCTTCTTTCCGCGCCTGCGCGATGGCGTCGGCATAGGTCAGCCGCGCGGGCATGGGTGTCGCGGTCAGCCGCTTGGATCCCTCGTCGAAGATTGAAGGGCTGAGCGTCGAAACCATTCCGACCAGCGGGCGGAAAATCTGTTCGCGCAGGTTCAGCGCCACGCCGCTGGACGCGACGACAAAAAGCACCAGCCAGAACCACAATCCGCCCGCCCGGTGCAGGTCGAGATGAAGACGGTAGCCGCCCGCGGGGCGCTTGATCTTCCAGGCACTGGCCCATTTCTCGGGAAAAGGCCGCCCGCGCGGCAAGGTGAGAAGAAAACCGACAAAGCAATCCAGGGTCCAGAGCAGCGCGATGCCGCCCATCAGCACCACGCCCCAGGTGCCGGGAATCTTCAGGCTGTAATGGGCGATATAGAGGAACGGCATCAGCTGCTCGGGCGCGAAGCAGCACGCCCCCCACAACCGCTTGCCCAGGATGCGCCCGCTCGCCGGGTCGGCGAAGACTTCGTCGTACGGCAGAATGGCGCCGTTCTTTCCTTCCACCCGCAGTTGCCGCGCCCGGCCCGGCTCGTCTTCCAGGGAAAAGAACGCGACCTTGGCTTGCGGCAGTTGCGCCTCGACGCGCGCGACCAGCCGGTCCGGGGAAAGCGCCGGCCCTGAATCCTGGGCGCGGAACAGCGAGGGATTGAGCCAGGCGTCCAACTCCTCGTTGAACGCGATCACGCTTCCCGTCAGTCCCGCGAAGATCAGGAACAGGGCAATCGTCAGGCCGGCATAGCGATGCAGGCGGACCAGAACCGCGCGCGCCGTCATCCCGCTTCTCGATCCGAAATTGGCAAAACCCACGTCCCCGTCCAAATCTCTTCCCTCTTGCTAATGCGAATGACTCTCATTAGCAAGACATCCCGTGAGAGAAACCTGACGATTTCGAGGAATTCATGCGTAAGACTCTATGCCTGCTGCTGATCCCGGCGGCCGCCCCCATTCTGGCCGGGGCGCTCCCCGCCCGGGCCGACGATGCCGCCGCGCCGCTGGAAACGGTGATCGTGACCGGCGAGCATGCGAAAGCCGAGGCCGCCAAGACCGACACGCCGCTGATCGAAAATGCGCAGGCGATTTCGGTGGTGAGCGCGGCCGCGATCAAGGATCAGGGCATCACGCAACTGGCCGACGCGCTGCGCGGGGTGGCGGGCGTCACCCGCTCCAGCACCTACGGCTTTTACGATTCCTATCAGATCCGCGGCTTCGACGCGGCCTATGGCAGCATCTATCTCGACGGCCTGGTCAGCGCCAATGTCGCGGGCACCAACAACGAACTCGCCGGCCTGGAACAGGTGGAAGTGCTCAAGGGCCCCGCCTCCATGCTCTACGGCTCCGCGCCGCTGGGCGGCATCGTCAATCTGGTGAGCAAGCGGCCTTTCAACGCCACGGCGATCGACACCAGCCTGGCGACCGGCGCCTATGGCTTGTTCGAAGCGGCCATCGACGCCAACACGCCCCTGACCGGTGACGGGCAATTCACCGCCCGGCTCAATCTGCTCTATCGCGATAGCGGCGACTTCGTGGAATTCTCGCACAAGAGCCGGCTCTTCATCGCCCCCGCCATCACTTGGGCGATCGCGCCGCAGACCTCGCTGACCGTGCTGGGCCGCTACCAGCGCGACAACGACCGTCCCTGGTCGCCGGTCACCGCCTACGGCACGGTCCTGCCCAACGCCAACGGCACCTTGCCGATCGACTTCTCGATCAATTCGGGCGGCAGCCAGCGCGCCATCGAGACACAGGACCAGAGCCAGATCGGCTATGTCTTCAACCACAAATTCAACGCGATGTTCGATTTCAGCCAGACGCTTCGCTATGCCCATCGCGAGACCTACTGGAACAACTGGATCTTCGCCGCCGGCTTTCTGGATCACGCTCTGGTGAACGGCGTCGAGCAGGGCCACATCGAAGGCCGCTATGTCTATGGCCCCTTCTTCCAGCATGACGAGGATTTCGCGGTCGACAGCCGCTTCGCCGTCCATCTCGATACCTTCGGGGCGCGCCATTCGATCCTCGCCGGCGTCGATTACCGCCAGAACCAGGAACGCCACGAAGACCAGGGCGGCAATTTCGATCCCGCCGCCAATCCGCTGGACTTCCTGCATCCCGACTATGACGAGGTCCTGATCCACGACCCGCTCTCCGCCTATGCCGACAGCGGCAAGTCGCGCCAGACCGGCCTTTATCTGCAGGATCATCTCAATATCGGCGAGCGGCTCACCGTCACGGCAGGCGGGCGCTATGACTGGGCCAGCGCCAGCGGACAGCGCGACGAGAAATTCAGCCCCCGCATCGGCGCCACCTACACCGTCCTTCCGGGCGCCGCGCTCTACGCCAGCTGGTCGCGCTCCTTCGTGCCCCAGACCGGCTATCTCACCCGCTCCGGCGATCCCCTGCCGCCGGAAACCGGTCGCAACATCGAAGGCGGGGTGAAATTCGCCCTGTTCGACAACAGCCTCACCGGCATGGTCTCGGTTTTCGACCTGGTGCGCCGGAACGTGGCCACCAGCGATCCGGTCGACCCCATGTTCTCGGTCGTGACCGGCGAGCAGGAAAGCAAGGGCGTGGAGGTGGAAGCCAGCTGGAAGCCCGCGCCGGCATGGACGCTGTCGCTCGCCTACGCCAACCTCGACGCCCATGTCACGCGCGACAATCTCTTCGCCGTGGGGGCGGAGTTGCCCAACGTACCGCGCAACAGCGTCAACGTCTTCGCCGAATATGTGGTGCCGGACGGGCCGCTGGCGGGATTGGGCGCCAACGCCAACCTGCAATATAACGACAGCAAGAACGCCACCACCTATCCCGAAGACGTGGACGGCGACGGCATCGGCGACGCGGCATCCTTCTTCCGCCTGCCCGCCTACGCCATCGTGGATGCGGGCCTTTCCTACCGCTTCCGCGAATGGACCTTGCGCGCCAGCCTGAACAACGTCTTCGACAAGCGCTATTACCCCGATGCCTGCTGCCTGGACCGCGTCACGCCCGGCGCGCCGCGCAGCTGGCGGGTGTCGCTGTCGCATTCGTTCTGATGGAAGGGCCCAATGGAAGGGCCACGCGCGGGCGTCCGGTTTTCTGTTGCGTTTCGGCATGAGGGCACCCGCACCTGTGCCGGCATGAAACAGAAACACGCCTTATCCACAAAAAGAAAAACATGAGCGCGATGTAATCGCGGGGAACCGGAACGGAATTCCTTTCGTCCGGTTCTCTCGCTGGCTCTTCAACCGGCAACAGAAAGGAACTCCGCATGAAATCGCTTTTGCTCGGAGCGGCAGCGGCGCTCGCCTTATCGACCTCGGCGCATGCCGCAATCCTCCTGTCGTTGGACAGTGTCACGCCGGTCGGGTCGGAGTTCCGCTACGATTATAGCGGCAGCATCACGCCCGAGCTGGGCGTGGCGACAGGCGACCAGTTGGTGATCGTGGACTTCGCCGGCTATGTCGATGGCAGCGTTTCCACCACGCTGCCCAACGTCACCGCCTCGATTTCCAACACCTTGCCGGCGGGCCTGATCCTGTCGTCCGGCGTCACCGACGATGCCGCCATACCCGATCTGGTCTTCACCTATACGGGGGCGGATTTGCGCACCTCGGGGGGCCCCTTCCCGCCCGACCTCACTTTCACGACCCTCTCGGCGCTTTCCACCATCGGCACCAGCGTGAACGGCTCCTTCAGCACGCGGGCGGTTCAGAACAACGGCGCCAATCAAGGCGATGCGATCGCCATCGCCGGCAATGTGCAGGTGCCCGATGCGTCGCTGGCATCGGCGGTGCCCGAGCCTTCGACCTGGGCGATGCTGCTGACCGGCTTCCTCGGCTTGGGCTTGCTGCTGCGGCGGCGCAAATCCTCGCCCGCTTTGACTCTCGCCTGATCTTGCTTGATCTCCCCGGAGGGCTCCGGCGCGAAAGCGCCGGGGCCCTTTTTCGCGGGCCGCGCTCAGGCCCGGATCGTCACCGGCGTGTCCAGGCCGACGCTCTTCCACAACAGGTCCACCGCGCGGTTGCTGATGCCGATGCAGCCGTCGGTCCAGTCGCGGGTGAAGCGGGCCGGGTCGTAATCCTCGAAGCCCGGCGGCATGCCGTGGATCTCGATATTGCCGCCGGGAGGCTTCCCGGCGGTGCGGGCCAAGGCCAGGTCCTCACCGTTGGGATAGGAGATGTGCAGCGCCTTGTAATAGCGGCTTGCCGGGTTGAAGGCGTCGATATGATATG
>JAFKFF010000273.1 GCA_017307315.1 Alphaproteobacteria bacterium | reverse complement strand
AACCGCTTGGCGATCTCCCGCTCGAACCCCGCTTCCCGGGGCGTGTAGAATTGTTCACGCGCCATGGTCTCGGGAAAATAATTCTGGCCGGAGAAACCGCTTTCGGCTTCATGGTCATATTGGTAGCCCGCGCCATAGCCAAGATTTTTCATCAGCTTGGTGGGCGCATTGAGAATATGGGCGGGCGGCATCAGCGAGCCATGCTCCTGCGCCGCGCGTTTCGCAGCTCCCAGAGCGGCGTAAACCGCGTTGGATTTTGGCGCGGACGCCAGATAGATCACGCATTGCGCCAGCGCCAGCTCGCCTTCGGGCGCCCCCAGGAAATCAAACACGTCTTTCGCGGCCAGCGCTTGGTGGACGGCCTCGGGATCCGCAAGACCGACATCCTCAACCGCCGCCCGCACCAGGCGTCGTGCGATGTAAAGCGGTTGCTCCCCCCCCGCCAGCATGCGCGCCAGCCAGTAAAGCGCCGCGTCGGGATCGCTGCCGCGGATGGATTTGTGCAAGGCGCTGATGAGATTGTAATGCTCCTCGCGCGATTTGTCGTAGAGCGGCATGCGCCGCTGCACCGCCGCCATGAGCCCCGCCGGATCGAGCGGGGCGACGATTTTCAGGTTGGCGATTTCCTCGGCGAGGTTGAGCAGGTAGCGTCCGTCACCGTCGGCCATCGCCCGGAGGTTAGCGCGCGCGTCCGCCGTCAGTTTGAGGGGGGCGCCGTAATGCGCCTCGGCCCGCTCCAGCAATTTCTCAAGCGCCGCATCGTCGAGCCGGCGCAGCACCAGAACCTGGGTCCGCGACAGGAGTGCGCCGTTCAGCTCAAAGGACGGATTTTCGGTGGTGGCGCCCACCAGCACCACGGTGCCGTCCTCGACCACCGGCAGAAACGAATCCTGCTGGCTCCGGTTGAAGCGGTGGATCTCATCAATGAAAAGAAGAGTGCCCTGCCCGATCCGCCGCCGGGTGCGCGCCGCCTCGAAGGTTTTTTTCAGGTCCGCGACGCCGGAGAAGACCGCAGACAATTGATCGAAGTGAAGCTTGAAGGCAGAGGACAAAAGCCGGGCGATGGTGGTCTTGCCCGTGCCGGGCGGCCCCCAGAGTATGATGGAATGCGGCCGACCCGCCGCCACCATCCGGCCGACCGGACCTTCCGGTCCCAGGAGATGATCCTGGCCGACGACCTCGGGCAGGTTGCGCGGCCGCAGCCTGTCCGCCAAAGGACGCGGTGCCTCCGCCTCCAGGCCGCCGGATTCGAACAAATCGCTCATTGAGGGGATATAGCACAGCCGCCCCTGAGAAGTGCGCCTTGGCACAGCCCCGCCTCTCCCGCGCATGCACGCCGGCTCGGGGCGGTTCGCCTTGGCTGACGCCCGCCTCCCCCTCACGTGCAGAGCACGCCGGAGGGGAGGTGTCTCTGAGCGCTTGCGCGAAAGAGACGGAGGGGATCAAAAAACTACAAGCTGAACTTCATGCCGACCGACAGGTTGTTGCTGGTGTTGCCCACACCCCGCAGCGCGCCGATATTGGCATCGTGGGCATTCTGATAGCGATATTCGGTGAACAGGGTCATGTCCTGTGACACCGGATATTCCAGTCCGCCCAGCGCCTGCCAGCCGAACACGGTGGAGGAATCGCTGACCACGCCGCCGACGCGATCATTCACCGCGCCCAGGCCCGCCCCGCCATAGAGGCGGACCGGCGAGCCGGTGTCGACATGATAGACAAGATTGCCCATGAAGCTGGTCGACGCCAGATGCGAGAGGCCCGTCGTGCCCTTGTACCCGGACATATTGTAGAAAGTGTCGGCTTCGACCGAGAAGCCGCGCATGGGAAGGACGTTATCGAGTCCATAGCCGACACGCGCACCGATATTGTAGCCGGTATCCATTTCATGCAGCGATCCACCCGCCATCAGGGAGGGATCGAAGCTGACGCCGCCAAGAATGGAAGCATACCAATTGTCGTCATGCATGCTGTCGGCCTGGGCGGCACCCGTGGCCAGAAGCAGCGCGGCTGCGGAACTCAGAACGAACTTTTTCATAAAAGAACCCTTTGTTGCGACACCCCCCATCGCAACAGATAACGTTCGCGCGCACCGTTTTCAGTCCGCGGCCACGCGAAAGTGATCGCGCCGAAACATGCGGTAACAAGATGAAAATTCTAAAGAAAGTGGCTTTTTTGTGCGCTCATCCGTCGACGGACAAAGTCAGCCTGCGATTGCCGCGCTCGATCACCAGATCCCAGTGACTGACGCCGTTGACGGCGCGATTGAGATCTGACACGCGATTAATGCTGACGCCATTCACGCTGCGCACGATGTCGCCGGAACGAAACCCGTAGTTCCCCGAATAGGAGTTGGGATTGACGGAGACGATCACCACCCCTTTGGCCAGAAGGTCCATCTGCAGGTCCAAAGCCGCTGCCGGTGAAAGATTTTCAACCTTTGCGCCGGTCAAGGGATTGCGTCCGCCAATGGTGGTGACTTCGCGGGGCGGATTTTCCGGCGGCAAGGCCAGGGTGGCGCTGACATCGCGCACCGTCTTGCCGGCGGCCACGCGCAGCTTGACCTTGTCGCCGGGCTTACGGGTGGCGATGCGATAATTGAGCGACTGCATGTCGTCCACCGAAGCGCCATCCACCGCCGTGATGACCTCTCCGCTTTTCACGCCGGCATTGGCAAGCGGGCCGCCGGGATAGACATCCTTGACCAGAACGCCGCCGGGCCGCTGCAGGCCCAGGCTTTCGGCGATGGCGCTGGTCACCGCCTGGCCGGTGGCGCCGATCCAGGCCAGCCGCACCTTGCCGCCGCCCTCCACGCCTTCCACCACCCGGCGCGCCAGATTGGCGGGAATGGCGAAGCCGATGCCGATATTGCCGCCCGAGCGCGAATAGATGGCGGTGTTGATGCCCGCCAGCTTGCCGTCGGTCGTCACCAGCGCGCCGCCGGAATTTCCGGGATTGATGGCCGCGTCGGTCTGGATGAAGAACTGATAGTCGTTGGCCGAGCCTTGCGTGCGCGCCAGGGCCGAAACGATGCCCATGGTCACGGTCTGGCCCACGCCGAAGGGATCGCCGATCGCAAGCACCAGATCGCCCACCTGCACGGCGTCGCTGTCGCCGAAGGGAACGACGGGAAGCTTTTCGCCCTTGGTGTCGATCTTCAGCACCGCCAGATCGGTGCGGGGATCGGCGGTGAGGACCTTGGCCTTGAATTCGCGCTTGTCGTTCAGCGCCACCACGATGTCGGTGCCGCCTTCCACCACGTGATTGTTGGTCAGGATCAATCCGTCGGCGCGCACGATCACACCGGAGCCCAGCGACTGCTGAACCCTTTGGCGCATTTCGGGATTGGCGCCGAAAAACTGCGAGAAGAAGGGATCGTTGAAAAGCGGATTGACCTGAACCTGAGTCACCGAGCGGGCATAGACATTGACCACCGCGGGAGCCACGCGCTTGACCACGGGCGCGAAGGTCAGTTGCACCTGAGCCATGGAGGATGGCTGCGCTTCGCTGCGCTGGGGCGGCGGCGGCAGCCGGAGCGGCTGCGGCGTCACCATGCGCGTGGTGGGCGGCGCGCCGGCGCCGGGCATGGTCCAGAAGGCCAGTGCCGCGATCGCGGCGAGGACGATCGCCGCCAGGGATACGGTCTTCATCAGCTTCAACCTTTGCGAACCCTTCCTCAGATCCGTCTCCGCAGGTTCGCGGAATTTGGAAAAGGCTTCAACAAGCAAAAAGGGCGGCATCGCTGCCGCCCCCGATTATGCAATGACGAGAGCCGCTTAGGCTTCGCTGTCTTCGGCCACTTCCACCGGGCCCGAATCCTTGCCCTTGGCGTCGACATCGCGATCCACGAACTCGATGATCGCCATCGCCGCATTGTCGCCATGACGGAAACCCGCCTTCAGGACGCGTGTGTAGCCGCCCGGACGGCCGGCATAGCGCGGACCGATGACGTCGAACAGCTTGGTGACCTGATCGGCGTCCTTGATCTGGGCGAGCGCCTGACGGCGGGCATGCAGGTCCTTCGCCCCCCGGCGCGACAGCGTAACCAGCTTCTCGATCACCGGACGCAGATCCTTGGCCTTCGGCAAGGTGGTCTTGATCTGCTCATGCTTGATGAGCGCGGCCGTCATGTTGCCCCACATCGCCTTGCGATGAGCGGCGGTACGGCCCAGTTTGCGTCCTTGATTGCCGTGGCGCATTTTACATTCCCACTCTATCCGTCACCGTCCGATTCATTCGGGCGGTCCATGAAATCCAATTCAACCTTCGCCGCCCTTGCCAGGGATGGCCCGGACCAGCCGGGCCATGACGAAGGAGAAACCTAGTACTGGTCCTCGTAACGCTTCGCGAGGTCTTCGATATTCTCCGGCGGCCAGCCGGGCACTTCCATGCCCAGATGCAGGCCCATTTCCGCCAAGACCGCCTTGATTTCGTTCAGCGACTTGCGGCCGAAATTCGGCGTGCGCAGCATCTCCGCTTCGGTCTTCTGGATGAGATCGCCGATATAGACGATGTTGTCGTTCTTCAGGCAGTTGGCGGAACGGACGCTGAGCTCCAGCTCGTCCACCTTCTTGAGCAGGACCGGGTTGAAGGCGAGGTCGGGCTTGCTCTCTTCGGCGACGCGCTCGCGCGGCTCCTCGAAATTGATGAAGACCTGAAGCTGGTCCTGCAGGATGCGGGCGGCATAGGCCACCGCATTGTCCGGCGTCACCGCGCCATTGGTCTCGACCGTCAGGGTCAGCTTGTCATAGTCGAGAATCTGGCCCTCGCGGGTATTCTCGACCTTGTAGGAGACCTTCTTCACCGGGCTGAACAGGCTGTCGACCGGGATGAGGCCGATCGGCGCGTCTTCCGGACGATTGCGGTCGGCGGGGACATAGCCCTTGCCCGTGGCGATGGTCAGTTCCATGCGGAAATCCACCTTCTCGTCCAGGGTGCAGAGCACCAGGTCGGGATTGAGGATTTCGATGTCCGACGAACCCTGAATCTGGCCCGCCTTGACTTCGCCGGGACCGGAGGCGCGCAAAGAGACCCGCTTGGGGCCTTCCGCATGCATGCGCAGCGCGATCTGCTTCACATTCAGCACGATGTCGGTGACGTCTTCGCGCACGCCCTGGATGGACGAGAATTCGTGCAGCACGCCCTCGATCTGAATCGAGGTTACGGCGGCGCCCTGGAGCGACGACAGAAGCACGCGGCGAAGCGAATTGCCGAGGGTGAGACCGAAACCGCGTTCCAGCGGCTCGGCGGTGATGGTGGCGATCTTGCCCGCATCATGACCGGCCTCGGTCTTGAGCTTCTGCGGCTTGATCAGTTCCTGCCAGTTTTTCTGAAACATGTTTTCCTCATCGTGTCCCGGGCATGTCGGACCATGCCCATACGTTCGACGGGTAGGTAGTTACGTCCGAATGAACTTACACCCTGCGGCGCTTGGGCGGGCGGCAGCCATTGTGGGGGATCGGCGTCACGTCGCGGATCGAGGTGACGACCAGGCCCACGGCCTGCAGCGCGCGCAGCGCGGATTCGCGGCCCGACCCGGGGCCGGAGACTTCGACTTCGAGGGTACGCATGCCGTGCTCCACCGCCTTCTTAGCGGCGTCCTCGGCAGCGATCTGCGCCGCATAGGGCGTGGATTTGCGCGAGCCCTTGAAGCCCATCATGC
>JAFKFF010000272.1 GCA_017307315.1 Alphaproteobacteria bacterium | reverse complement strand
AATCGCCGTAAGTGAGTCCGTGCCCGAAAGGGCACAGCGGTTCGTTCGCTTCATCCAGATATTTGCTGGTGAAATGATCGTTGGGATTTTGCGGCCGTCCCGACGGGCGCTCCGCGAAAAACAGGGGAATTTGGCCGACGGCGCGCGGCCAGCTCATCGGCGTGCGCCCGGAGGGCGATGCGCGTCCGATCAGAAGGTCCGCCAGCGCGTTGCCGGCTTCGCAACCCGGCGACCAGGCTGCCAGCACGGCATCGGCCCGGGCAACCAGATCCGGCACCACCAGCGGCCGTCCGGAAAACAGCACCGCGATGACTTTTTTTCCCTGGGCGCGAGCCAGCACCGCTTCCACCAGAGCTTTCTGCTTTCCCGGCAATCCCGGATGCGCCCGGCTCGCCGCCTCGCCGCTCATTTCGGCGGCCTCTCCCAGGCAAAGGAGGATGGTATCGGCTTGATCGCAAAGCGCCGCCGCGGCGGCAATGCCGCTTTCGTCCGGGCCGCCGATGCTAACACCGGGGGCGTGGCTGATCGAACGGTGCGGCAGGGCGAAGCGCAAGCCCGCCAGCACGCTGACGCAATCGCCCGGCTTGCCCGCGGCGGGCCAGCAGCCCCGCATTTCGACGGCCGCATCGGCCAGCGGGCCGATCACGGCCAGCCGGCCTTCGCCCAACGGAAGCGTGGCATTGTCATTCTTTAAAAGCACGACGGAGCGGATCGCGGCTTCCCGGGCCAACTGCCGGCGTCCGGTCAGCACGGCCGCGCTTTCGGCCCCGCCGCGGCGGAAGGGATCGTCGAACAGGCCCAGCCGCTCTTTCAGGAGAAGCACGCGGCGCACCGAAGCATCGATGTCCGCCATGGTGACGAGACCCTGATCCAGCGCCATGGGCAGGCCATCGCGATAAGCATACGCCATCATGTCGATGTCCACCCCCGCCTTGAGCGCCAGCGCGGCGGCTTCGACGGCATTGGCGGCGACGCCATGGCGGATCAGTTCGGCGATGGCGGTGTAATCGCTGATGATGACCCCTTCGAAGCCCAGCCGGTCGCGGAGATAGTCTTTCAGCAGAGGGCGGTGCGCCGTCAGCGGGACGCCATCGATCGCGCTGAAGGCGGGCATGATGGTGGCGATGCCTTCTGCCACCGCGGTCTCGAAGGGCGGAAGATAAATTTCGCGCAAGGCACGGGGCGGAACATCGGTCGAGGCATAGTCGCGCCCGGCCAGCGCCGCGCCATAGGCGCAATAATGCTTGGCGCAACCCGCCAGGGTGTCGGGCTGGTTCAGGCCCGTGCCCTGGAAACCCTTCACCTTCGCCCGCGCCATCGCCTGTGCCACAAAGGGATCTTCGCCGGACCCTTCGGCGCTGCGGCCCCAGCGGGGATCGCGCGCCACGTCCAGCATCGGCGCGAAGGTCAGGTGCAGGCCGTCGGCGGCGCCTTCGCGGGCGGCCTCGCGTGCCGTCGCTTCCCACAGAGCGGGATCGAAAGCCGCCGTTTCGCCCAACGGGATGGGAAACAAAGTGCGGTGGCCATGGATGATGTCCAGGCCCAGGAGGAGGGGAATTTTGAGCCGGGTCGATTCCAGTGCCAGGCGCTGGGCCGCGCGCGTCTTTTCCACGCCGTAAAGGTTCAGAAGATTACCGATCGCGCCCGAGCGGATGCCCGCATCGAGGTCCGTCGTCATTGCGGTTCCGGTGGTGGCCGAATCCGCCGCCATCATGGTCATCTGCCCCAGTTTCTCGGCCAAACTCATGGCGGCGATCAGGGTGTCAATGCGGCTCAAGCGAGGCTCCTTTTCCCGCACCATAACGGGGCGTGGCGTTTTTTCTATCCCGTTTCGGCCCACGCAATGGCAAGGTCGGGGCCATGTTCCTGGATCATCCCGAGGGCGAAGAGGCGGGGGAAGGCGGGGCTGGGCTTCTGCCCCAGCTCGCGATGATGATTCGCGCGTTGATGGCTTCCGCTGTCCGCAATACGCTGTTCCTGATCGCCGGCCTGATCTTCGTCGTCATTGTCGCCACCGCCTATGGCCAGATCCGCCTCAACCGCTGGAATCAGCCCTTCTACGATGCCCTGGCGCATCGCGATTTTCATGGCTTCATGATCCAGCTCGGCGTGTTCTGCATCATCGCGGGGGGCCTCCTGGTCCTCAATGTCATGCAGCGTTGGCTGTCTGAGATGTTGAAGCTGAAATTGCGCGAAGGCCTGGTGCAGGATTTGGTCGGGGAATGGATGAAGCCGCACCGGGCGTTCCGCCTGAACCGGGTGGGGCCGATCGGCGTCAATCCGGACCAGCGGATGCATGAGGATGCCCGGCATCTGACCGAGCTTTCATCCGACCTGGGCGTGCAACTTTTGCAATCCTCGATCCTGCTGGTGACTTTCGTCGACATCCTGTGGCGGATCTCGGGCAGCTTCGCCTTTCATGTCGACGGCCGCGATTTTTCCATTCCCGGCTACATGGTGTGGGCAGCGCTTATCTATGCCGGGTCCGGCTCGATGCTCAGCTATTGGGTGGGGCGCGGGTTGATCCGCCGCAACGCCGACCGGTATCAGCGGGAATCGGAACTGCGCACCACCCTCAACCGCGTCAATGAGCATATCGACCAGATCGAGCGCGACGGCGATGAGAGCCGCATGCGCGAACGCATCCTGCTCGATCTGCGCAATGTGCTGGCGGCGATGCGCCGGCTGGTGACGGGCCTGGCGGAACTGACCTGGGTGACGGCGGGCTATGGCTGGCTGACCCTGATCGCGCCCATCCTGGTGGCGGCGCCGGCCTATTTTTCGGGCAACCTCAGTTTCGGCGGCCTGATGATGGCGGCCGGTGCCTTCACCCAGGTGCAATCCTCGCTGCGCTGGTTCGTGGACAATTTCTCCACCATCGCCGACTGGCGCGCCACCCTGTTGCGGGTGGCCGATTTCCGCCGCGCGGTGGTGGAATGCGACGCCATCGCGCCCGGCAGCGTTCCCGCGCCCAGAGCGGAGCCATAAGGAACAATATGACACCTTCGGTGCTTTTGAAGCTGGATGACGACGCCCTGATGGAGGCGGTGGCGCGGCAGACCTTCCGCTTCTTCTGGGAGGGCGCGGAACCGGCAAGCTTCATGGCGCGCGACCGCACCACGCGCGGCGCCGATCCGTCAAACGATTTGGTCGCGGTCGGCGGCACCGGTTTCGGCGTCATGGCGCTGATCGTGGCGGTGGAACGCGGCTGGATCGCCCGCGACGCGGCGTTGGCGCGCCTGGACCGGATGCTGCAGGTGTTGGAGCGGGCCGAGCGCCATCACGGCGCCTATCCGCATTTCCTCCATGGCGAAACCGGCCGCACCATTCCTTTCATGCCGAACGACGATGGCGGGGATCTGGTGGAGACGGCGCTCCTGATGATGGGGCTGCTCGCCGTCCGCCAGTATTTTGCAGCGGACGCCGCACTGGCGGCGCGCATCACGGCCCTGTTCGACGGCGTGGAATGGGATTGGTACCGCCGGGGCGAGGATGTTCTTTACTGGCACTGGAGTCCAAACCACGGCTGGGCGATGAACCATTCCATCCGCGGCTGGAACGAGACCTTGATCGTCTATGTCCTGGCGGCCGGCGCCTCCCGTCACGCCATCGACCGCGACGTCTATGAAAAAGGCTTTTGCCGCAGCGCGGATTATTCCAATGGCAAGACATACCGCGGCGTGACCCTGCCGTTGGGGCCGGACGGCGGCGGGCCGCTATTCTTCGCGCATTATTCTTTCTGCGGTCTTGATCCCCATGGCCTCAGCGACCGTCATGCCGATTACTGGCAACAGAATGTGGCGCAGGTGGCGGTCAATCGCGACCATTGCATCGCCAATCCGGGAAGATTCAAGGGCTATGGACCCGATTGCTGGGGCCTGACCGCCAGCGACGATCCTTCCGGCTATGACGCCCACGCCCCCAACAACGACAATGGCACCATTTCGCCCACGGCGGCGCTGGCGAGCATTCCCTATGCGCCACAAGCCGCCATGGCGGCGATGCGCCATTTCCTTTCCGCGCATGGCGACAAGGTGTGGGGCCGTTTCGGTTTCGTCGATGCCTTCAACGAGACGCGTGACTGGTGGGCAGACACCTATCTCGCCATCGATCAGGGGCCGATCGTGGTGATGACGGAAAATTACCGCAGTGGGCTGTTGTGGAAGCTTTTCATGGCGGCGCCGGAAGTGCGCAAGGGATTGGCGCGCCTCGGCTTTGCGAGCGCCGAAGCGTGAGCGGGCTGGAGCGTTGGATCAGCCGGCAATGGGATCATGCCGCGGAGATGATGCTGAAAAGCATTTCGCCCGTGGCCATCGTCAAGGAGCGCCCGCATTTCGGCCAGGTGATCGTGCCCAAGCCCGGCTCGGTGGTGGCCTCGCCGGTTCTCGCCGCCTATGACCCCGAGCCGGATTATTTCTTCCACTGGTATCGCGACAGCGCGGCGGTGATCGATGCCTTGCGGCTGCTGCGGCCCGAATTGTCCAAGGCGGATTCGCTGTTCCAGGATCATGTCCGGTTCAGCCTGGATCTGGAAACCCTCGATGGCCGGGTCCTGCCGGACGACTGGCGCGCCGCCGCTCAGCCGGACTTCGCCCGCTTTCTGCGCAAGAGCACCGATGACGCGCATGGCATGGCGATCCCGGCCGAGACCCGGGTCAATCCCGACGGCACGCTCGACATCACCGATTGGCCCCGGCCGCAGCATGACGGGCCGGCTTTGCGGGCGCTTACCGTCCTGCGCTGGGGCGCGGAGGGAGAGGCGGCTGATCTGCTGCGCCGGGATTTGGCCTTTGTGCTGCATCGTGGCGGGCGGCCTTGTTTCGATATCTGGGAAGAGGAATTCGGGCTGCACGCTTATACGATGCGGGTTTCGGCGGTGGCGCTGAGCGCTGGCGCGCCCTGGCTTGCGGAACGCGGCGAGAGCGAGATGGCCCAGCGATGCCGCGCCGAAGCGGCTGGCCTGGAAAAAACCCTGGATGCATTTTGGACGGAAGAGGGGGGGTATATCCGCTCCCGCCACGTCGAAGGCGGCGCGCCGGGAAAGCTGCTGGACTGTGCCGTGATCCTGGCGGCCAATCATGCCGGGGTGACAGGCCCGCGCTATGAGGCCACGCTCAGGCGGCTAGAAGAACTCTTTCTGGCCGCCTATCCGATCAACCGCAATCTGCCCGCCGCCCGCGCGCCGGCGCTCGGCCGCTATGCCGGCGACAAATATTATTCCGGCGGCGCCTATTATTTCTCGACCCTGGGCGCGGCGGAATATTGTTATCGCAGCGGCGATGCCGCGCGCGGCGACGCCTATCTGGAGACCGTGCGGGCCTTCACGCCGCAAAGCGGCGACATGTCCGAGCAATTCGATCAGAGGACGGGCGAGCAGGCTTCGGCCCGGCACCTGGCCTGGAGCTATGCCGCTTTCCTGACGGCGGTTGCGGCGCGCCGGGGCCAATAGCGATCGCGCCCCTGCGATGCGAATTCGCCGGTTCCAGGCGCGAGGCTTTTGGCTATGGTACCGCGATGCAGGGGCGGCAGTTTTCCAACGACGGCGAGATCGCGCGCGCGGGGCGGAAATTTCTCGACCGCTCCTTGCCCAAGCCGGAATGGACGCATGCCGCCCATTTCGCGGTCACGCTGTGGCTGATGCGGCACCGCCCGGATCTGCGGCTGGCGCAAGAGATGCCC
>JAFKFF010000271.1 GCA_017307315.1 Alphaproteobacteria bacterium | reverse complement strand
TTGTTCGGCCTGCAGCTGCTGGGCCTGGGCGAGGACGGCCACACCGCCTCGCTTCTTCCCGGCCAGCCGGTGCTGGATGAGCGCGCGCGCTGGGTCGCGGTGGTGCCGGAAGGCCGTCGCGAGCCGCGCATTTCGCTCACCTATCCCGCGCTGGAATCCAGCCGCCTCACGCTCTTCCTGGTCGCCGGCGCGGCCAAGGCCGGCGCGCTTGCCCGGGCGCGGGCCGGCGATCCTTCCATTCCCGCGGGTCGCTTGAAGCCCCGGGGCGAGGTGATCTGGCTGGTGGACCGTGCCGCTGCAGGGGTTGGGACCTGAGCGGATGCGGATAGAGGATTATGCGGTCATCGGCGATTGCCACACCGCGGCGCTGGTGGGCCGCGACGGCTCGATCGATTGGCTCTGCATGCCGCGCTTCGATTCGGCCGCCTGTTTCGCGGCGCTGCTGGGCCGGCCCGAGCATGGCCGCTGGCTGATCGCGCCCGACCGCCGTGTCGAAGCCTACCGGGGAAAGGGTGCGCCGCATGTGCGCCGCCGCTATCGCGGCGACAGCCTGATCCTGGAAACCGAATTCCGCACCGCCACCGGCACCGTCCGGCTGATCGATTTCATGCCGCTCAACGGCAAGGACCGTTCCATCGTGCGGATCGTGGAAGGGGTCAGCGGCCATGTCGCGATGGAGACCGAACTCATCATCCGCTTCGACTATGGCATCACCATTCCCTGGGTGAACCGCATCGATTCCAAAACCGTGGCGGCGGTGGCGGGCCCCAATCTTCTCTCCATCCGCACTCCGGTGGAGCTGAAGGGCGAGAACATGCATTCCGCGGCCCGCTTCAAGGTCCGCGCCGGCGAGCGGGTGCCGTTCGTGCTCAGCTATCGCGAGTCGCATTACGAGCTTCCCGACACGCTCGATGCCGATATCGTGCTGGAGCAGACCGAAAAGCATTGGGCGTTCTGGACCGAGCTCTGCAAGGTCAAGGGCAAGTGGCGCAACGAAGTGATGCGCTCGCTTCTGACCCTGAAAAGCCTCAGCTACCAGCCCACCGGCGGCATCGTGGCCGCGGTGACCACCTCGCTTCCCGAGCAGATCGGCGGCGGCCGCAACTGGGACTATCGCTATTGCTGGCTGCGGGACGCCACCTTCACCCTGCTGGCCTTCCTCAATGCCGGCTACACCGAGGAAGCCAATGTCTGGCAGCATTGGTTGGTGCGCGTGATCGCCGGCGCGCCGGAACAGCTTCAGACCATGTACAGCGTGATGGGCGACAAGCGGCTGGAAGAGCTGGAATTGCCGCATCTGCCCGGCTACCAGAATTCGCGCCCGGTGCGCATCGGCAACGCCGCCGCGCAGCAGCTGCAGTTGGATATTTACGGCGAACTGGCCGACGTGCTCACCCAGGCGCGCAAGGGCGGTCTGCCGCCCGCGCCGCGACGGGGCGAAATCCGCAAGACTTTTCTCACGCATCTGGAGACGATCTGGAAAAAGCCGGATGAAGGCATCTGGGAAATCCGGGGCGAGCGCCAGCACTTCGTGCATTCCAAAGTGATGACCTGGGTGGCGTTCGATCGCGCCAGCAACGCGGTGACCGACAAGCGGCGGGCGGCGCATTACCGCCGGATCGCCGACCGCATTCACAAGGATATCTGTGCCAAGGGTGTCGATCCCAAGCGCGGTTGTTTCGTGCAGGCCTATGGCTCGACCCGGATGGACGCGAGCCTGTTGCTGTTGCCTCTGGTGGGCTTTCTGCCCGCCAAGGACAAGCGCATCCGCCGCACCGTGGCGGCGATCGAGAAGCGGCTTATCCGCAAGGGATTGGTGCTGCGCTACGAGACCGAGACGGGTATCGATGGGCTGCCGCCGGGGGAGGGTGCCTTCCTTGCCTGCAGCTTCTGGCTGGCGGACAATTACCTGATGCTGGGGCGCAGGGCCGACGCAAGGCGCCTGTTCAACCGGCTGAAGCGCCTGGGCAACGATGTCGGCCTGTTCGCCGAGGAGTATGATCCGGAGGCAAAGCGCATGCTGGGGAATTTTCCCCAGGCCTTCCCCCACGTGGCGCTGATCAACACCGCTCTCAATCTGATGCAGGAAGAGAATAAGAACCATGCCCGCAAGAAGAAGCCCCGCAAAATCACGCGCCGCCAGGGTGCTGGCGATCGACGTCGGCGGCACCGGTCTTAAGGCCGCCATCGTCGACGCCAAGGGCCGCTTCGTGACCGAACGGCTTCGGGTCAAGACGCCCAAGCATCCCGGACCGGCCAAGGTGGTGAAGGCTCTGGTCGAACTGGTCGCGCCCCTCAAGGGCTATGACCATGTCTCGATCGGTTTTCCCGGCTATGTGCGCGACGGCAAGGTCTTCACCGCCGCCAATCTGGGCACCCGCGCCTGGAAGGGATATCCGCTCGCGCGCGTGATGGAAAGGAAGCTGGGCAAGCCCACGCGTCTCAACAATGACGCCGACGTGCAGGGGCTGGCGGCGATCAAGGGCAGGGGACTTGAGCTGGTCTGCACTCTGGGCACCGGCTTCGGCACGGCCTGGTTCCGGGACGGCGAGCTGATGCCGCACATGGAACTGGCGCATATTCCCATCCATCATGGCGAGGATTTCGACGCCTATATCGGCGAGGGCGCGCGGCGCGATATCGGCGACAAGGACTGGAATAAGCGGGTGAAGAAAGTCATCCCCATCCTCGCCACCGTGATGAATTACGACCATCTCTATATCGGCGGCGGCAACGCCCAGCGCCTCCGCTTCCGGCTGCCGAAAAATGTTTCCATCGTCTCCAATGATGCGGGGATGGAGGGAAGCGCCTTTGTGTGGCATCCCAAAGGGGCGACGAAACGCCGTCCCTGAATTCCGGCCTCTGCCGGAAAAACAACGGAACTTTACGCAAGGTCACGCGTTAACGGCGGGTCCGGGGCTATTGGCTCCGCTCAAGCGTGAAATCACTTGGAACGGGATGCATTTTGGACAGGTCAGGATGACGCCGCCTGTGAACAGGAATTCGGCTCTTTTTCTGGATATTGACGGCACATTGCTCGATATGGCCCGCACGCCCGATGATGTCGTGGTGCCGGACGGGCTTTTGGCTTCTCTCGCCAGGTTGCACGACGCCCTGGATGGGGCGCTCGCTTTTGTCAGCGGGCGTTCGCTGGGCGCCATCGACACGTTGTTCGCGCCCTTCCGGACGGCGGCGGTCGGCTGTCATGGCGCGGAGATACGAAGCGCGGACGGGCGGGTGGAAGCTTTGGCCGCGCCGATTCCGGATCCGGTTCGCGCCTTGTTTGGGACCTTGACGGATCGTCATCCCGGCACCTTGCTGGAAGACAAGCTCTATGCGCTGTCGCTGCACTACCGGCTGGCGCCGGAAGCCCGGTCCGCGCTGCTGGCGGCGATGGAAGAGAATGCCGCGTTGTTTGCGGACCAGCGGGTCTCGATCCAGCTGGGAAAAGCGGTGATCGACGCCAAGAGAGTGGGAATCGATAAAGGCGTGGGCGTGCGCACCTTGATGCGCCAGAAGCCGTTTCGCGACCGCGTTCCCCTGTTCGGGGGCGACGACACCACCGACACCGATGTCTTCCACATTCTGCCCGAGCTGGGCGGCGAGGGCTTTTCCGTCGGCCGGGCGCTCAGGGGCGCGGCGTATGAATTCTCCTCGCCGGAAGCGGTGCGGCAATGGCTGAACGATCTGGCGGAAGAAGGGGTGACGGCATGACCATGCCCCAGGCGCTCGATCTGGCGGTGATCGGTAATGGCCGCACCGCCGCCCTGGTGGACCGCAACGCCCGCATCGTCTGGTGGTGCTTTCCCCGCTTCGACGGTGATCCGCTTTTCTGCCGCCTGATCGCGGGCGATGAGGAAAAAGGCTTTACCGATGTGCTGCTGGATGGTTTCAGCCACAGCGCCTCGGAATATGAGCGCAACACAGCGACCGTGGTGACGCTTCTCACCGCCAAGGACGGATCGGCGGTCCGCATCACCGACTTCGCGCCCCGCTTCCGCAATTTCGACCGCATTCTGCGGCCGCCGCAATTGATGCGCCGCATCGAGCCGGTCGCGGGCATGCCGCGCATCACCATCCGGTTCCGGCCGGCCTCGGACTATGGCAAGCCGATCCGCCAGCATGTGGCGGGCTCCAATCACATGACCTATGGGCAGCCGGCCGTGATCCGGCTTACCACCGACGCGCCCTTGTCCTATATCGAGGAAGAGACGCCCTTCGCGCTCACCCGCACGCTCAATCTCGTCCTGGGGCCCGACGAGCCGTTCGCCGCCGATCCCGCCACCACGACGCGGGAGTTTCTGGACCGCACCAACGATTATTGGCGCGAATGGGTGCGCCGGCTTTCCATTCCGTTCGAATGGCAGGATGCCACCATCCGGGCCGCCATGACGCTCAAGCTTTCCAATTTCGAGGAAACCGGGGGCATCGTCGCCGCGCTCACCACGTCCCTGCCGGAAGCGCCGCATTCGGGCCGCACCTGGGACTATCGCTATTGCTGGCTCCGGGACGCTTATTTCGTGGTCAGGGCGCTGAACCGCATCGGCGCCACCAAGACGATGGAGGATTTCATCGCCTTCGTTTTCTCCATCGTGGGCGAAGAGGATGCGCTGAAGCCCGTCTATGGCATCGTGCCGTCGCGCGACCTGACCGAATGGATCGCACCCGACCTCAAAGGGTTCGAAGGCCATGGGCCGGTGCGCATCGGCAACGCGGCGGTGGACCAGCTTCAGCACGACGCCTATGGCAGCGTGATCCTGTCCGCCGTGCCGATGTTCTTCGACAAAAGGCTGCCGCGCCCCGGCGGCGAGCCGCTGTTCCGGCTGGTGGAAAAGATGGCGCGACGCTGCGCGGCCCTGGCGCTGGAGCCCGATGCCGGCATCTGGGAATACCGGGGCCGCAAGCGCGTCCACACTCATTCCGCCGCCATGTGCTGGGCGGGTCTGTCGCGGGCGGGCGCCATCGCCGCGCGCCTGGGCCTTGACGACCGCGCCGAGCATTGGAACGGGCTGGCGCGCCAGGTCGGCGACGTGATCGTGGAGCGCTGCTGGAACGAGAAGCGGGGCGCCTTCACCGCTGCCATCGACACCGAGGACATGGATGCCAGCGTGCTGTTGCTGCCCGAACTGGGGCTGATCGATTCCGCCGATCCGCGTTTCGCCTCCACGGTGGCGGCGATCGAGCAGGAATTGGTGCGCGGCCGCCATGTGCTGCGCTATGCCGCCGCCGACGATTTCGGCCTACCGGAATCGGAATTCCTGGTCTGCCGCTTCTGGCTGATCGACGCGCTCTGCCTTCTGGGCCGTGGCGGCGAAGCGCGCGACCGCTTCAAGGACGCGCTGGCGCTGCGCAACCATTACGGTCTCTTCGCCGAAGACATCAATCCGCAGACCGGCGCGCTGTGGGGGAATTTCCCGCAGACTTATTCGATGGCCGGGCTGATCCTGAGTGCGATGCGACTCAGCAAGAGCTGGGAGGAACGCTATTGGCACGCATCTTCATAATTTCCAACCGCGTCGGCATGCCCCAGGCCGGCGTGCATGCCGGCGGCCTGGAAGTGGTGCTGAAGGCGACGTTGAAGAACCATCCTTGCGTCTGGATGGGCTGGTCGGGCGAGACCAAGCCCCAGCCGCGGGTACGCACCTTCCACCAGGGCAACAACACTTACATCGTCAGTGACCT
>JAFKFF010000270.1 GCA_017307315.1 Alphaproteobacteria bacterium | reverse complement strand
CCGGCCGCATCGATGTGCTCTACACCATGGGACGGCACTATCTCTCGCTGCCCTTCGCTGTCCTGTGCGTGCCCGCCACGCTCCTGGCCGGCAACCGGATGGGGTTTCTGCCCGTCACCCCGCTTTTGCTCCTGATGGCGGTGGTGATCGCCTCCGAACAGCTCACCACCGCCTACCGCAACCGCAAGCCCGGCAGCGACCCGCATTTCTGGGCGCGGCGCTATACTTTCGTGTCCGCCATCGGCGGCGCGACCTGGGGCCTTGGCTCCTTCTTCTGGTTCGTCTGGGATTCCTTCCCCGCCCAGGCCTATCTTGCGCTTGCCTATCTGGGCATGACGGCCACCGAATTCATCGCCCGTTCCGCCTACCGCCCCGCCTATATGGTGCATGCGGCTTTCGCGTTGAGCCCGCTGGTGGCGATGCTGCTGATCCAGGGCGGCACCTTTCCCTTGATGACGGCCGTGCTGGTGGTTTTGTTCGGCGGCGTTCTGGCCACCTATAGCGGCGGCATGGGCCGGTTGATCGACGAAGGGCTGGCGCTGCGCAACGAGAATGCCAGCCTGATCCTGAAACTGCAGAACGAAAAAGCGGAAGCCCTTCTGGCCCGCGACAGCGCCCAGGCCTCGGCGCTGGCCAAATCGGCCTTCATCGCCAACATCAGCCACGAATTGCGCACGCCGATGAACGCGCTTCTGGGCATGGCGCAACTTTTGGAGCGGGCCGACCTACCCAAGCAACAGGCCGATCATGTCAAAGTGATGCTGGAAGCCGGCCGCGGCCTGCAGACCCTGCTGGACGATGTCATCGCGCTCACCCGCGACGACGACGATGTGCTGGAAGACGAGGATTGCGACCCCGCCCAGACCGCCCGCGCGGTGACGCGGCTGCTCCAGCCCCGGGCCTGGGAAAAACGCATCCGGCTCACTTTGAATGCGGCGGACGCGTTGCCGCGCGTCGCCGCCGATCCGCGCCGCGTGCGCCAGGCCTTGCTCAAGCTTGCCGACAATGCGCTCAAATTCACCGAACGCGGGCTGGTCGATATCCGCCTCAGCCTCGAGCGCGATGCGGAAGGACGGCCGGTGGTCCGCTTTGCGATCTCCGATACCGGACCGGGCATCGCGCCCGACATGGCCGAGCGCCTGTTCAAGCCATTTTCGCCCGGCGACGTTTCCTATGCGCGCAAGGAACAGGGAGCGGGATNNACTCCACACCCGGCGAAGGCTCTCAATTCTGGTTCACCCTCCCGGCCTCCGGGCAAATGACGGCGCCCCTGCCCGAAGCTTTGCCGCAGCCGCCCAAGCCCGCCCCCCAGGGTCTTTCCATCCTGATCGCGGTGGCCGCTCCCGATGTCGCCGCCTCCCTCAGTCAAATGCTGGAGCCTTTCGGCAACCGCGTCCTCATTGCCGCCGGTGCCGCGGATGCGGCGGGGCGCGCCGGGCGGGAGAATTCCGACGTCCTCATCGCCGGTCCGGACGAAGCCGATCTCCTGGCCGCCGCGCCGGGCGTGAAGGCGCCGATCCTGGCGCTCTTGCTCAGGGGCGACCGCACGCCCGATGCCGCCGCCGGCCTGCTGCGTTGGCCGGCGACCGGCGATGCCTTGTTCCAGGCGCTGGAGATGGTCGGCGCCCCGACCCGGAACGCCGAAGACGACGATAGGCTTGCCGCCGCGATTGATCCTCTGACCTTTTCGACGCTCGAAAAATCGGTCGGGGTCAAGACGCTGATCGAAATCCTGCAATGTTACGAGGCGACCGCCGAACAGCTCACCAACGCGCTGGCGGAAGCCTGCGCCCAGGAGCGATGGGACGATGCCGCGCGCCTGGCCCAGGATATTGTCGGCGCCGCCGGCGGTCTTGGCCTCACCGCCATGACGCAGGCGGCGCGCCAATTCGCCCGCGCCAACCGCGCGGGCGAGGATGCGCATGCGCTGCGCAACGCCGCCCAACTCGTGGTCGGCGAACATCAGCGCGCACGCCGGGCGCTGGGCAATCTCTATCCCGATCTGCGTTGATTTCGCCCCGTGGGACCTGCGCGGCCCGGATCACCGCGAAGCCCCGCACTTTTTCCGGCCCGCCTTTCCCCGCTATGATCGGGGATGCTCCCCGCAACCGACTCGCTTTCGGCGCTCGTCGCCCTTGTGCCTGCGCCGCCCGGCGCCGCGATCTGTCGCGGCGGCATGTGTCGGCGTGTAGACCGCGAGGATGCGCGGGCGATCTTCCAGTCCGGCGATGCCCTGGTCGCCCATGCCGCCTTCGTGGCCGGGCGCCTGAAGGCGCCGCCCGCCAAGCCGCTCTACGATGTGCTGGAACTGTTCGCCTTCGTCCGCCCCGGACAGCCGGCAATTCCCAGCGCGCTTGGCCTGGCGCGTGCGCTTTTCCTCGATCTGCCAGAGACCCCCGAGCAATCCGCCGCAGCGTTGTTTGCGGTCGCCCAACGTCTGCTGGACGAAGTGCGCGCGATGCCGGCGGAGATGCGCGCGCGTCTGGCGCCGCTCGCCGCCACCTTGATGCGCAGCGGCTGGCGCTGGGGCCTCATGCTGCAAACGGTGCTTGGCGCGGACGCGCCGCACGGCTCGCCCATCGCCGGGATGGAAGCCTGGCGGGTGCTGCCGCAATGGGAAGACGAAGCGCCGCAAGGCACGCCCGGCTCGCAGCCGGTCGCGCCGGAGGAAGCGCGCGCCCGCCTTCTGTCCCTGGTGGGCACGCCGCGGCCGGAACAGGCGGCTTATAGCGATGCCGCCACTTTCGCCTTTGGCCCGCGCGAGGAAGCGGGCGCCCCCAGGATCGCGCTGGTGGAGGCGGGCACCGGCACCGGCAAGACGCTGGGCTATCTGGCGCCCGCCAGCGTCTGGGCCGAGAAAAACGGGCCCGGCCTCTGGATCTCCACCTATACCCGCAATCTGCAGCGCCAGATCGTGCAGGAGATCGCCCATCTTTATCCCGATCCCGCGGAGCGGGCCGAGAAAGCGGTGGTGCGCAAGGGGCGGGAAAATTATCTCTGCCTGCTCAATTTTGAAGAAGCGGCCAAACGGACCGCGCTGGCGCCCGGCCAGCGCAGCGTAGCGCTGGGCCTGATCGCGCGCTGGATCGGCTCGAACACCGATGGCGATATGTCCGGCGCGGGCTTTCCCGCCTTTCTGGCCGCCTCCCTGCCCCTCGGCGAAATCACCGACCGGCGCGGCGAATGCATCTATGCCGCCTGCCCGCATTACCGCATCTGTTTCATCGAACGCGCCATCCGCCGCGCCCGTCACGCGCCCATCGTGGTCGCCAATCACGCGCTGGTGATCGCACAGGCGGCATCGGACTGGCTTGCGACGGACCAGACCACCGACACGCCGCCGGAACGGCGGCTGCGTTATGTCTTCGACGAAGGTCATCATCTTTTCGACGCGGCCGATTCCGGTTTCGCCGCGCTTCTGTCGGGCCGCGAGATGGCCGAGCTGAGGCGTTGGATTCGCGGCCCCGAAGGTCGCGCCCGCACGCGCATGCGCGGGTTGGAAGAGCGGCTGAAGGATCTCATCGCCGACGACGAAGAGGCCCAGCACGCGCTGGAAGACGCGGTCCAGGCTGCGGGCGCGCTGGCGGGCGAAGGTTGGATGGCGCGGGTGACGGGAATAAGCCCGCGCGGCCCGGGCGAGATTTTTCTCGCCGAAATTTATGCCCATGTCCGGGCGCGCAGCGATGATCGCGACGCCTTCTACACGCTCGAGGCGGAAGCCCAGCCCCTGGGCGAAGAAACGCTGCGCGCGGTGATGGAATTGTCGCGCGCCTTGAAACGCATCGCCGATCCCCTGACGCGCCTTTCGAAATTGCTGCGCAAGGCGATGGACGACAAGAGCGCGACCCTCGAGCCTTACACCAGGGCGCGGCTGGAAGCGGCGGCACGGGGCCTGGACCGCCGCGCCCGGCTGGTGCTGCCGGCCTGGATCCGCATGCTGGAAAATCTGGAAACCGGTGAGATCGCGGAGGACTTCACCGACTGGTTCGAGATCAGCCGCGAGGACGGGCGCGATTCCGATGTCGGGTTCGAACGGCATTGGATCGATCCCACCGTGCCTCTGGCTTCGGAGATTCTGGAACCGGCCCATGGCGCGCTCATCACCTCTGCCACCTTGCGCGATTCCGGCGTGGAAGGTCAGGATTGGGAAAGCGCGGAGGTGCGCACCGGCGCCCTGCATCTGCCGCAGCCGGCCCGGCGCGCCTCCTTCGGCTCGCCCTTTCGCTACGAAGACCAGTCGCGCATTTTCGTGGTCAAGGATGTGGCGCGGCGCGACGCCGACGCATTGGCGGCGGCGATGCGCGAATTGTTCCTGGCGGCGGGCGGCGGCGGCCTCGGCCTGTTCACGGCGGTGCGCGCGCTGAAAGACACCGAAGCCCGCATCGCCCGGCCCTTGGCGGACGCCGGCATCCCGCTTTACGCCCAGCATGTCGACCGGCTCGACACCGGCGCCTTGGTGGATCTGTTCCGGGCCGAGGAAAATGCCTGCCTGCTCGGCACCGATGCCTTGCGCGATGGCGTGGACGTTCCCGGCCGCTCGCTCCGGCTGGTGGTGTTCGACAAGGTGCCCTGGCCCAAGCCCACCATCCTGCACAAGGCCCGCCGCGCGCGCTTCGGCCGTTCCTATGACGATCTGATCACCCGCTTCCGCCTGAAACAGGCCTTCGGGCGCCTGATCCGGGGACCGGAGGACAAGGGCTGTTTCGTCGTCCTGGAAAGCGCCATGCCCAGCCGCCTCCTGGCCGCCTTTCCGCAAGGAGCCCCGGTCAAGCGCTGCGGCCTGGCCGAGGCGATTGGGGATATCCGGCAATTCCTGGGCTGACCGGCGGCCACCGAAACCCTATAAGCGGCCCATGGGCGAGACGCGCGAAATCCGGACCGAAGACGAAGACGGCTATGGCCGCTTCTCGACCGGCATCCTGCCCAGCCATGTGCTCAAGCGGCTGATCGCGGCCGGCCGCGAGATTCGCGCCGACGAAGACATCACCGCCGCCCAGATTCAGCCCGCCAGCATCGATCTCAGGCTCGGTCCCGTCGCCTACAGGGTGCGGGCCAGTTTCCTGCCCGGCCCGAACGCCACGGTGGAGGAAAAGCTCGCCAGCGTCTTCATGCATCAGGTGGACCTGACCAATGGCGCGGTGCTGGAAACCGGCTGCGTCTATATCGTGCCCTTGCTGGAGCGGGCGGAGTTCTCGGCGCGCATTTCCGGGGTCGCCAATCCCAAAAGCTCGACCGGCCGCATCGATGTCTTCACCCGTTTGATCACCGACCGCGCCCAGGCGTTCGACCGGATCGAAGCCGGCTATCGCGGTCCCCTGTATGCCGAGATCAGCCCCCAGACCTTTCCCGCCCTGGTGCGCAAGGGCTCGCGCCTCAACCAGCTGCGCATACGTCATGGCTCACCACAATTCAGCGACGCGCAGCTGAGGCGCCTGCATGCGGAATCGCCGCTGGTGGATCGCGAGCCCGATATCGACAATGGCCTGGGCCTTTCCATCGACCTGAAGGGCCCCGCTTCTGGAGAAAGCCGCCGCATCGGCTGGCGCGCCAAGCGTCACACCGGCCTGATCGATGTCGACCGCCCCGGCGTCCTGGAGCCTCATCAATTCTGGGATTCGATCGAGGCCAATGATGCGGGCCATCTCGTGCTCGATCCGGAAGAATTCTACATCCTCGCCAGCCGCGAACGCGTCGCCATCCCGCTGGATCATGCCGCGGAGATGGTGCCCTTCGATCCCCTGGTGGGCGAGTTCCGCGTCCACTATGCCGGCTTCTTCGATCCCGGTTTCGGGTTCCGCGCGGGCGCCAAGCCGTCGGCGCGCGCCGTGCTGGAAGTACGCTCGCGCGAAGTGCCCTTTATACTGGAGCACGGCCAGACCATCGGCCGGCTGGTGTTCGAGCGACTCACCGATCCACCGCCGGAAGCTTATGGCGCGGGACTGGGGTCCAATTATCAGGGCCAGGACCTCAAACTCTCCAAACATTTCAGAGCGCCCTGAAGCGCCGTTTCCTTGGAGAAGCGTGGCTTTCGCGAACGCACACGCGCCGCGCATTATCCATTCCGGTGGAAAACCGCGTTCTTTTGTTGCCAAAAATCCACATAGGATTGCGAAAAGCGCAAGCCCGCCCTGCTAGGCAGTTGCGTCTCGCCTTTCCTCCGGCACAGTTACGGCGCTCGCGGATGGACGGTTTGGGGAAACCCCGCGAGATGTTGGTTCCAGTCGGGGGACTGGATATCAAGGGTCCGTATTGAAGGGGGCAGTGTGAGGCGGCTACGGCGCGAAAGCAGCCGGCCGCCTCATAGTTTTTTCAAACAGCCGTTCCGCCGCTTCGGAACCCCGATCAAGATCGGTCCATGATTCTGGAAACAGCAAGGCTCAGCCTGCGCCCGCTCCGCCAGGAAGACGCGCCGGCGCTCTTCGCGATTCTCGGCGACGGCGAAGCCATGCGCTTTTGGGATCGGCCCGCCGTCTCGCGCGCGGGAACCGCCGCCGAGATCGTCGCCAGCCAGCTTGCCGCCATGGAGGATGGGCACTTCTTCTATTGGACGGCCTTCGAAGGCGGCGACGCGATCGGCAGCGTGGATCTCAGCAGCCTGGATTTCCGCCACAAGCGCGGCGAGATCGGCTTCTTTTTCCGGCGCGACAAATGGGGACAAGGATTCGCCCGCGAGGCAACGACGGCGTTGATCGCCCATGCCTTCGGAACGCTCGCGCTGGAAAGGCTGGAGGCGCGTGTGCATGCCGCCAACAAGCCGGCCAAGATCTTGCTGACGCGGCTGGGCTTCCAGCCGGAAGGCCGGCTTGCGGGCCACATGTTGCGCGACGGCGCCCGTCAGGATGTCGATGTCTTCGGCCTTCTGAGCCTGTCCAAGAGCAGGAACGGCG
>JAFKFF010000269.1 GCA_017307315.1 Alphaproteobacteria bacterium | reverse complement strand
CCGTTCCGCGCTCACCGCCGGGCGCGATCTGGGGGTCGTGTCGGTCAAAAGCTGGCGGCTGGCGGATCTGGGCGCCAGGCATGCGCTGCTGCTGGCGGGCCTGGGCTGGGGTTCGATGCCCAGGCCCATGGTGTCGGACGACATCAAGCGCGGCCGGCTGGTGCGGCTCGCCATCGATACCTGGGATGACGCGCAGTACCGCTTTCACACCGTCCATCGCGGCGACACCCCGCTCGGTCCCGCCGCCGGATGGCTGATGGAGCGGCTGGCGATGGACCGCTAAAGAAACGCTTCGCCCCTCTCGCGCGTACTCTTCAACGCGCCTAAGGTGACGCGCCCTTGAACGGAGAGATCCATGGCAAAAGCCAAAAAGACGAAAGGCAAATCCAAAAAAGCCAAAGCCAAGAAAACCAAAACCAAAGCATCCAAGACCAGAAAGCCCGCACGCCGCGCCGCCGCTGCCGCGCGAGGCGCCAAGAAGAAAAGCAAAGCCAAGCGCGCCGCGCCCAGGAAAGCTGCCCGCAAGACCGCGAAGGCCAAGCGGCCGGTGAAAGCGGCCAAGCCCGCGAAGGCGAAAAAGGCGGCGCCGAAAAAGAAACAGCGGCTGGTCGGCGAAGGCGACTATCAGGCCTCGCGCACCTTCCTCAAGGATCAGGCCGACTTCGTGAAGCGCAACAGCGCCGACATTCCCCGGATGGGCCGCGACGCCGAAGCCGCGCTGGATGGGCCGCAAGGCGCGGACCTGCGCATGGCGGAAGAAGAGGCCCGCCGCCACTCCCGCGCGGGCGGTTCGGAATCCTGACGACGGATTTGTGAAAGACGCCGCGGTCCCGTCGGGGACCGCAGTCTTTTTTTGACTGAACTTCAGTCCTGGTTCGGCTTGAAATCCAATGCAGCGCCGTTGATGCAGAATCTTTCGCCGGTGGGACGCGGGCCGTCGGGAAAGACATGGCCCAGATGGCCGCCGCAACGGGCGCAATGGACTTCGGTGCGCACCATGCCGTGGCTTGAATCGGTCGAAGTTTCCACCGCCTCGGGCATCGGGGCATAGAAGCTGGGCCAGCCCGAGCCGCTTTCATATTTCGTGTCGGACTGAAAAAGCTCCGCGCCGCAGCCGGCGCAAAGAAATTCGCCTTTGCGCTTTTCATGATTGAGCGGGCTGGTGCCGGCCGGTTCGGTGCCATGCTGGCGCAGCACGCGATAGCGTTCCGGGGACAGGTCGCGCTTCCAGTCGTTGTCGCTCTTTTCCATTTTGGCCATTGGGAATCCTTCTGTCGGGATGCAGACGATAGATGGCTATTCAGGGCGCCTGGCTCAAGACCAGCTTGAGCGTGTCGCTGAGCTTGCCCGTATTGCCGAACTGGAACCCGCCGCCATAGCCGATATCGTCGATCCGCCAGCCTTGCGGCGTCATCGCCAGCAACAGCGTATCGGTCCAGTTCACCGGCGGATGGCCTTTCTGGACATGCGAAAAAGCGACCGGGCAGCTGGCCGCGGCGCCGCTTGCGGTGCAGGCGCCGAGCTTCCAGTTCGTGGCGCCTTCAAACATGGACGAAAAAAGATCGCCTTCGATCAGTGGGGGCGCGCCTTTCACCTTGGCCGCGAACCGGGCCTGCGCCGCCGCGCCATCGGCGAGCATCTTGTTCAGCCGCGGCGACAGATAGGGCGCCAGCCTGGCCCGCCCGGCGGCGTCGGGAATCCCGCCCGGGGGACGAAAGCTGCCATAGACGCCGAGAAATCCATCGGCGACGCTCGCGGGATCGGTCTGGGCCAGGGCGGGCGCCGCCATGAGCAGCACGAAAGCCGGGCCCAGACCTTTCCACGCCGTCATCGTCACCGTGTCTTCAGATTGTCGCGGATTTCGCGCAGGAGCAGAACTTCCTCGGAAGGCGGAGGCGGCGCGGCTTCGGGCGCGGGCGGCGGGGTCACCAGCTTGTTCATCTGGCGGATCATCAGAAAGAGAATGAAGGCGACGATCAGGAAATTGATCACGGCGTTGACGAAGAGGCCGTAATTGAGCGTCACGTCCTTGGCGGCTTTGGCCGCGGCGAGGGTGTCGACATTGGGATCGCCCTTCAGGACGACGAAGAAGTTGGAAAAATCCATCCCGCCCAGCATCAGGCCCACCGGCGGCATGATCACGTCATTGACCAGCGAGGTCACGATGCCGGTGAAAGACGCGCCGATGATGACACCGACGGCCAGATCCAGCACGTTGCCGCGCATGGCGAATTTCTTGAATTCCTCGAACAACCGAACCTCCACCCGAAAAGTCCCGGCCAAAGGTTAACGGGCGGCGCGCCGGGCAACAAGCGCCGGGTCCTCGAGCAGGAGCGAAATCCCCAGTCCGGCGGCGAAGCCCGAAATCACGCCCAGGCTGTTGGCGATGAAGTCCAGAAACTCGGCATCGCGCCCGGCAAGGAATTGCGCCAACTCCAACAGTCCGCCGAAAGCGACAATCCCGGACAGGATTGCGATCAACCGCGGCCGGATGCCCACGATCATGGTGGCCATGCCGGCCAGCCCGAAATACGCGACGAAATGATCGACCTTGTCCCAGGCCAGAAGGCCATCGAGATGTGGCGGATTGGGCGTCAGTTCGCCCCACACGATCAAGGCGACGCCCGGCCAGAACAACCAGAGCGACAAAAGACGGAGAAATTTCAAAAAGGTCACTTTCGGCATGGATGATCCCGCAAGAGACGATCGTTGCCGGGGAATGTGGCGAGGATCGGGCGGGTTCTACGCGGTCTGGACGCTGGCGACCAGCGCTTGCGGAACGCTGAGGCGGAAAGTCGTCCCGAGATTGTCGGAGAAGACATCGAGCCCGGCGTTCAATTCGGACGTCAGCGTGCGAATGATCCGAAAGCCCAGGCCGCCATCTTTTATGGTATCGAATCCTTCCGGCAGGCCGATGCCATCGTCGCTCACCGTCACCTGCAACGTGCCGTCACGCGCGGCTTCGCACAGGAGCGCGATCCGCACGGCCACGCCTGCGGGATGGGAATATTTCATCGCATTGGTGAGAATTTCGCAGAGGATCAAAGTAATGGGCTGCACATATTTTGCCGGCACCAGATAGTCGCCGCCGGCATAATCGATGCTCACCGGCCGCTGCTCGGAGGAAAAAGCGGCGACCAGATTGCCGCCGATGTCGCGCAAGTGGCTTTTGAGGGCGACCGCCCCATCGGCGGGCCCCTGTGACAGAAGGCGGTGCAACTGGCCCAGGGTCGAAATCCGCGCGGCGATCCCGTCCAGCATCAGGCGGACCTCGGCATTGGTGAAAGGCCGGGTGGTGCGGCCGGCCGCCTTGGCCTGCATCCGGACCAGGCCGCTGAGCAGGCTGAGGGCGTTGGCGAACCGGTGATTGGCTTCGGCCGTCAGATCTGTGGGGGGGTGTTTGATCGGGTCCATGGCAGACCTCCTTCGCCGTCCAGCCTCCGCTCTTTTCCTCGCGCCTGCAAGTATATTATCTATATAAATCAATGAGTTATATTAGCAGAGGGTGATTCTTTTCCAGAAGTGGAACTATAAGGAACCGTCTGCATTTACTCAGAGTGAGTAAGACGAGGCGATCTCATGAACGATCTGGCAAGGGGCGAACGCCTGCAGATCATGTTGACCCAGAGCGAGCTGGAAGCGCTGGACAATTGGCGCTTCTCCAAGCGGATGCCCAGCCGGGCGGCGGCGGTGCGCGAGCTTCTCAAGCGCGGGCTTGCCGCGGAAGGCTTCGATCTGGTCGAAGGGGGCAGCAAATCCCAGGATTTCGGCGTCACCGGCAGATCGTCCGCCAGCCCCACCCGCGACATCCGCAACGGCAGTGACGGCGAATAATCCCGGCTTGATTTTCGCGGCCATTTCCTCTTAAACGCGGCCTCTTTCGGGCCGCCCGGCGGGGCATGCCGTGGCGACCCATGAAAGCTATGCGGCCTTGCGGCCGCCAGAGGAGAGCAAAATGCCCAAGATGAAGACCAAGTCGGGCGCCAAAAAGCGCTTCAAATTCACCGCGACCGGAAAGCTCAAGACGGGCAAGGCCTATAAGCGCCACCGCCTGATCAGCAAGTCCAAGCGCACGCGCAAGGAACTTCACGAGGTCGTGTCCGAATCCGAAATTCAGCGCGTGAAGCGCTGGATGCCGTACGCGTAAGGAGATCCGCACATGTCCCGTTCTCCCCGCGCAGTACCGTCTCACGCCCGCCGCAAGAAGGTCTTCAAGCAGGCCAAGGGCTTCCGTGGCCGCCGCAAGAACAACATCACCACGGCCAACGCCGCGGTCGATAAGTCGCTGCAGCACAATTATATCGGCCGCAAGGAGCGCAAGCGCAATTTCCGCGCGCTCTGGATCCAGCGCATTAACGCGGCCTGCCGCGAGCATGGCGTGACCTACAGCCGATTTATCAGCGGGCTCGCCGGCGCCGGTATCGAGATCGACCGCAAGGTGCTTTCCGACCTCGCCATCCACGAGCCCGCCGCCTTCAAGGCTCTGGTGGATCAGGCGTCCGCGGCGAAAGCCTGATTTCAAACTCCATTGGAGCAAGCGGCCTGCTATGAAGGCGGGCCGCTGATTCTTCTCAGGGGTTTGAATCATCATGG
The DNA here is from genome assembly GCA_017307315.1 of Alphaproteobacteria bacterium. Classification (GTDB taxonomy): domain Bacteria; phylum Pseudomonadota; class Alphaproteobacteria; order Micropepsales; family Micropepsaceae; genus Rhizomicrobium. Next base: position 1,117 of record JAFKFF010000269.1, on the reverse strand, counting down.
CCGACACAGCGTCTCTTCAATCCGATCTGCTGGCGCAGATTCTGGCGGCCGGCGATGAAGCCGCGCTGGAAGCGATCCGCGTTGCCGCCCTCGGCAAAAAGGGCTCGATCAGCGAATTGCTGAAGACGTTGGGCGCGATGAGCCCGGACGAGCGCAAGGTTCAGGGCCCGCTGCTGAACGGTCTGCGCGATTGCGTCACCAACGCCATCGCCGCGCGCAAAGGCGAGCTGGCCGATGCGGCGCTGGACGCACGGCTCAAGACCGAAACCGTCGATGTCAGCTTGGCCCCGCGCCCCGAGAACCAGGGCAGCGTCCATCCGATCTCGCAAGTTCTGGAAGAAATCACCGCCATCTTTGCGGATATGGGCTTTGCCGTCGCCGAGGGCCCGGACGTCGAATATGACGATTACAATTTCACCAAGCTGAACATTCCGCCCGACCATCCCGCGCGCCAGATGCAGGACACTTTCTATGTCGCGCCGCAGCCGGACGGCACCAGCCACGTGCTGCGCACCCACACCTCGCCGGTCCAGGTGCGGACCATGCTGAACCAGAAGCCGCCGATCCGCATCATTTCGCCGGGCCGCACCTATCGCGTCGATTCCGACGCCACCCACTCGCCCATGTTTCATCAAGTGGAAGCCCTGGTGGTGGATGAAGGCATTCACCTCGGCCATCTGAAATGGACGGTGGAGGAATTCTGCAAGGCGTTCTTCGAAATCGACGAGATCGAACTGCGCGCACGGCCGAGTTTCTTCCCCTTCACGGAGCCCAGCCTGGAATGGGACATGCGCTGCGACCGCTCCGTGCCGGGCAAGATCACGTTCGGCCATGGCAATGACTGGCTGGAGCTGGGCGGATCGGGCTTGGTGCATCCACGCGTGCTGGCCAATTGCGGCATCGACCCGGAGAAGTATCAAGGTTTCGCCTTCGGCTTCGGCCTGGACCGCATGGCGATGCTGAAATACGGCATTCCCGATATTCGCAGCTTCTTCGAATCCGATCTGCGCTGGCTGCGTGACTACGTTTTTGCCGCGCTGGATATTCCACCCCTTGATGGAGGGTTGTCGAAATGAGTGAGGATCGGTCGTGCGAATGCACGAGCGAAATGGTCCAG
>JAFKFF010000268.1 GCA_017307315.1 Alphaproteobacteria bacterium | reverse complement strand
TGGCCGTCGATGGTCACCCTTCCCTCGCGGATATCGTAGAAACGGTAGAGAATGCGGCTGATGGTGGATTTGCCCGCGCCCGACGGCCCCACCACCGCCACCGTTTTTCCGGCGGGCACCGTGAAGCTCACGCCTTTGAGCACCGTGCGTTCGGGATCGTAGTTGAACACCACATTCTCGAAGCGGATCTCCCCGCCCGCCACGATCAGCGGCTTGGCGCCGGGCTTGTCCTGCACTTCCTGGGGCTGGTTGAGCAGGCGGAACATCGCTTCCATGTCCACCAGGCCTTGGGTGATCTCGCGATAGACCGTGCCCAGCAGATTGAGCGGCTGGTAGAGTTGGATCAGGATGGCGTTGCCGGCCACGAACAGGCCGACCGAGAACTGGCCCTGCGAGATGCCGATGGCGGTGAGCGCCATCACCGCGCCCAGTCCCGCCGCCATGATCGCGGCCTGGCCCGTGTTCAGCACCGACAGCGAGATCTGCGACTGGATCGAGGCCTTGGAGAATTTCTCCATCGAGACGTCGTAGCGCCTTGTCTCATGCGCCTCGTTGTTGAAATATTTGACGGTCTCGAAATTCAAAAGACTGTCGACCGCCTTGGTGTTGGCATCGGTGTCCGACTGGTTCATCTCGCGGCGATACTGGATGCGCCAGCGGGTGATCCAGAAGGTGAACCAGACATAGGCGATAACCATCACGAGGGTGGAAATCGCCACCCTGGCGTTGAGGTTGACCAGGAGAATGGCGCTGTAGAAGCCCAGCAGCAGAACGGTGGGAAAGATGCTGAACAGCGCGAAGGACAGAAGCGTGTCGATGCCCTTGACGCCGCGCTCGATCACCCGCGACAGGCCGCCGGTCTTGCGTTCCAGGTGAAAGCGCAGCGACAGCGTGTGGACATGGGCGAAGGTTTCCACCGCCACCTCGCGCATGGCGTGATACTGGACCTGGGCGAAGACACCGTCGCGCAGCTGGGCGAAAGCCTGCATCATGATACGCGAAATCGCATAGGCGGCGATCAGCGACAGGACCGCGCCGATGGCGATATTGGCGGGCGTGGGCTTGAGCTGGTCCACCGCCCAGCCGAAAATCAAGGGCGAGACGCTGGTGAAGCCGGTGGCGAGAACCAGAAAGACGACCGAGACGATCACCCGCGCGCGCAGGTCGGGCCGGCTCTTGGGCCAGAGATAGGGCATCAAGGTCCAGAGCGGACGGAAGGACGGCGCCCCATCGCCTTCTTCTACGGCCGAACGTGCCATTCAGCGTCCCATATTGGCGCCACCGAAGGTGACGTATCCCGCGATAAGAGCGACCAATGCGATCGCACTCAGAATCAGAAGCCAGCGCGGCATGAATATCTCCCTAACAGGATCGTCATGCCTCACCGGCAAGGATCAATTGGTGGTCGCCCCTTGCAAACGCAATAGGACGGTCCCGGTTTAATGGCCGCTCGCCCCCCGCCCGGCGCCATGGCCCCGCCGGCATTCCCGGATTGCCGGCCCTTGGTTTGGACGCCGAACCTGTTTAGGAAGATGGCGCCCCCCACGCAACCCCGCTGACGACATGGATCCCAGGCAAAAACCAGCCATTTGCGTGTTCTGCGGCTCTTCCCATGGCGACGATCCCGCCTTTCGCGACGCCGCCCGCGCGATCGGCGAAGGCATCGCCAGGGCCGGCTGGTCGATGGTTTTCGGCGGCGGCGGCAATGGCCTGATGGGCGATGTCGCCCGCGCGGCGCAAGCCGGCGGCGCCGCCGTGCAAGGCATCATCCCCGCCTTCCTGCAGGCGATGGAGCCGCCCATTTCGGCCGAGGAGAAACTGATCATCACGCCCCATATGCAGGAGCGCAAGACTCTCATGCTGCAAATGTCCGACGCCTTCGTGGTGCTGCCGGGGGGCCTGGGCACCTTCGACGAATTCTTCGAAGTCTCGGTGGAAGCCCAGCTGGGCGTGCACGACAAGCCCATCGTGGTGGTGAACGTCAACGGCTATTTCAACGCTCTCGACGCGATGCTGCATGCCACCGTCAAGGCCGGATTCGCGCGCGAAAAAATCCTGAAGCTCTATTACCTGGCCGATGGCCCGGAAGATGCGCTGAAGATCCTAGAGGGACGCCTCAATGCCTGATGCCGGCACGATCGCATTCGACGATTTCCTGAAAGTGGATGTCCGCGCGGGCACCGTGATCGCCGCCGAGGCCTTTCCCGAAGCGCGCAAGCCGGCGATCAAGCTCACCATCGATTTCGGGCCGGAAATCGGCACCCGCCGCTCCTCGGCCCAGATCACCCGCCACTACACGCCCGAAAGCCTGGTGGGAAAGCAGGTGGTGGCGGTGGTGAATTTTCCCCCGCGCCAGATCGGCAAATTCATGTCGCAGGTTCTGACCCTGGGCGTGCCCGACGCGGACGGCGAAGTGGTGCTGCTGCACCCGTCCCTGCCGGTCCCTGACGGCGGGCGGATGTTCTGACCCCTCGAAACGCGAAACGGCGCCCCTGTCGAGGCGCCGCTTCCCGATACCTGCTGGAAATCCGGTCAGCCCGCGGGCGCGGCCTGCGGAATGTGGATATGGGCGCCGGGCGTGCCCGCGCGCATCAGCCAGGGCGTGCCCTTGTCGGTGGGCTGGGTCGGAAGGCCGGTGGCTTCGGCGGTCATGTTGGGAACCAGAACCACCCACATGCCCCGCGCGCTGGCCTCGGTCTTGCCCATGAGCATGTACATGGCGGTGCCCGTCGGCGGCGGCTTCAACTGCCCCGATGCCATGGCGGCTTTCAGGTCGGCGGCCTGGGCCTTGGCGTCCTTGCCGCTGGCCCGTTCCTTGGCCTCGAAATCGCGCTGCGCGCGCAGCGCCGCGCCATAGCAATTGACCGAGAAGCTGGTGGTCTGCCGGTTGGGCGTGCAGACGATGCCGTTATTGCCTTCGCGCAGCACCACCGGATCGCCCTTGGCGTCGTAATTCACCACCGTCGCGCCGGCCCGAAGCTGTTCGGGCGCCGCCTTCACGGCCTGCGCGATCAGCTCGTCCTTTGACAGGGTTTGCGCGCCGGCGCCTGTCGCAAGCATCGTCGCCAGAACGGCCGCGGCCGAAGCCGTGATCAGAAGTCTCATCGTCTGTTTCCTCCTCCGGGATCATTTTTTGAATATTGACGAAGTATCATAACGGCTTTGGGGCGGGCCGGAAAGCATCGCGGCGCGAGGAACATTTCCGCCCGTCAAACGAAAACGGCGCCTTTTGAGGGGCGCCGTGTCCGCGTCCCGGAACCGGGACGATCCGATAATCGCCGTTACATCGGCTTCGGCGGCGGCGGCGGCATGTCGTCCATCGACGCCGTCTGCGGCATCATGATGTGCGCACCGGGCGTGCCCGAACGCATCATCCAAGGCGAGGACGCATTCATGCGCTTGGTGGGAAGGCCGAGATCCTCGCCCTTCACGTTCGGCATCAGCACCACCCACATGGAGCGCGCTTCGGCCTGGGTCTTGCCGCTGCGGCCATACATCATGCTGCCGGCCGGAGCGCGGGTCAGCTTGCCCGACGCATAGGCGGCATCCATCTCGGCGGCGATGGCCTTCTGGTCCTTGCCTTCGGCCTTTGCCTTCTGCTGGAAGTCCAGCGCGGCGCGCAGCGGCTCGCCGCGGCAGGTCACGCTGAAGCTCTCGGCGGTCGAGAGATTGGCGCAGAAGATGTTGTTGTTGCCCTGGCGCAGAACCTGGGGCAGGCCCTTGCTGTCATAGGCGATGACGGTGGCGCCATCACGCAGCGCCGCCGGCAGAGCCGAGGTGGCGGTCTTGATCTGGTCTTCCTTGGACATCGCGCCTCGCGCCGAGGCGGCGCCGGCGAACGAGGCCGTGAGCGCGAGCGCGGCGGCCATCGTCAGTAAACCCTTCATTTTTCTCTCCCTTGGTGACGTTCCCCAGAATGAACCTGGATCGCGAGAACCATAGCGTTTTTGTGCGGCATCCGAAAGACAGGAGTAGCTGCCCCTATTCCCCCTCAAACCCAAGGGAAATGCGAAAAAGCCGTCCGCGCGAATGTAAAGATTCTTCGCAAATCGCTGTAACCGTGCGCGTGCGTCCGCGAAAGGCGCGCTAGGGGACGACGCTCTCCTTGTAGAGCTTGTAGGTGATCGAATCGGTCAGCGCCTCGAAAGAGGCGTCCACGATGTTGGCCGACACGCCCACGGTGGACCAGCGCCGCCCCTTGCCGTCGATGCTTTCGATCATCACCCGCGTCACCGCTTCGGTGCCGCTGGTGAGAATGCGCACCTTATAATCCGCCAGCTTGAGATCGCTGATCGCCCGGGAATATTTCCCGAGATCCTTGCGCAGAGCCGCATCCAGCGCGTTGACAGGGCCGTTGCCGGTGGCGACGCTGTGGATCGGCTGTCCGGCGACATCCAGCTTGACCACGCCTTCCGACACGCTGACATAGGCGCCCAGCGCGTTGCGGCGGCGCTCCACGCTGACCCGGAAATTCTCCACCGTGAAATAATCCGGCACCTGGCCGAGCGCCCGGCGCGCCATCAGCTCGAACGAGGCCTCGGCGCCGTCATAGGCATAGCCCAGATATTCGCGCTGCTTGACCTCATCGAGCAGGCGCGACACCCGCACATCCTTGGGGTCCAGGTCGATGCCCACATCTTTCAGCCGCGCCAGAATATTGGACCGTCCCGACTGATCGGAGACCGGAATGACGCGCTGATTGCCGACCGATTCCGGCGTGACATGCTCATAGGTGCGCGGATCCTTCAGCACGGCGGAGGAATGCAATCCGCCCTTGTGCGCGAAAGCCGACAGGCCGACATAGGGCGAATGCCGCCCCGGCGCGCGATTGAGAATCTCGTCGAGCATCCGCGAGACTTGCGTGATATGGGCGAGTTGTCCGGCGCTGACCCCCGTCTCGAATTGCGAGGCGTAAGGCTCCTTCAACAAAAGCGTCGGGATCAGCGAGCAGAGATTGGCGTTGCCGCAGCGCTCGCCCAGCCCGTTGAGCGTGCCCTGGATTTGGCGCACCCCGCCGCGCACCGCCGCCAGGCTGACCGCCACGCCCTGGCCCGTATCGTCATGGGCATGGATGCCGAACGATGCGCCCGGCAGCTTGGCCCTCACGTCGGAAACGATGCGATAGACGTCTTCCGGCAGGGTGCCGCCATTGGTGTCGCACAGGACGATCCAGCGCGCGCCCGCGTCGTGCGCCGCGCGGATGCAGGAAAGCGCATAATCCGGATTGGCCTTGTAGCCGTCGAAGAAATGCTCGGCATCCAGCATGGCTTCGCGCTTCTTGCCCACCACCGCCTCGATCGAGCGGGCGATATTGTCGACATTCTCCTCGCGCGGGATCTCCAGCGCGACATCGACCTGATAGTCCCAGCTCTTGCCGACCAGGCAGACCGCATCGACCGGCGCGTCCATCACCGGCGCCAGCGCGGGATCGTTGGCAGCGCTGCGGCCGGATCGCTTGGTCATCCCGAAGGAGACGAAGCTGGCGCGCTTCAGCGGCGGGCGTTCGGCGAAGAAAGCGGTGTCGGTGGGATTGGCGCCGGGCCAGCCGCCTTCGATGTAGTCCAGGCCCAGGCCGTCGAGCGCCAGCGCGATCTGGCGCTTGTCCTCGACCGAGAAATCCACCCCTTGGGTCTGCGCCCCGTCGCGCAAGGTGGTGTCGAACAGATAAAGGCGTTCGCGGCTCATCGCTTCAACTCCCAGGTCGTGCCTTGCGGCCCGTCCTTCAATACGATG
>JAFKFF010000267.1 GCA_017307315.1 Alphaproteobacteria bacterium | reverse complement strand
GCCTTCGCGCTGGTCAAAAGGGATCACGTCCGCCATCACACTCATCCTCGACTGCCGGCCTGGCCGGGTTGCTGCACGCCGGGGCATATCAGGCTTGCCCCATTCCTGCCCAGGTTTTAGATATGTCAGCATGGCGGACGCAAAAACCGCAAGGGCCCAGGGGTCTGCCAGGGCGAGCGAACGGGAATAGCAGCCATGACGCCCGCCAAACCCTCGCTTTCCGACCCGCATTTGCTGGTGGTGGACGATGACGAGCGCCTGCGCGCCCTGCTCGGCCGCTATCTCTCCGCCAACGGGTTTCGCGTCAGCGCCGCGGCGAACGCCGCCGACGCGCGGGCCCTGATGAAAGGCATCGCTTTCGACTGCCTGATCCTGGACGTGATGATGCCGGGCGAATCCGGTTTCGACCTGGCAAAAGGCATCCGCGGCCAATCGCAGGTTCCCATCCTGATGCTGACGGCAAGGGGCGAATCCGCCGACCGCATTGCCGGCCTGGAACTGGGCGCGGACGATTATCTGCCCAAGCCGTTCGAGCCGCGCGAGCTGCTGTTGCGCATCAATGCGCTGCTGCGGCGCGCCACGCCGGTGGTGGAGACCGCCAGCAAGCCGGTGCGGATGGGCGAAGCGGTCTACGATCCCGCCGCCTCGCGGCTGACCCGTGGCGGCAAGCCGGTGAAGCTCACCAGTTCCGAGGCGGCGCTGCTGCAGCTCTTCGCCGCCAATGCCGGCCATCCTTTTTCCCGCAGCGATCTGTGCACCCGGCTGGGCGTGACGCTGGAACGTTCCATCGACGTGCAGGTGACGCGGCTGCGCCGCAAGATCGAGAAAGACCCCAAGCTGCCGCTCTATCTGCAGACGGTGCGCGGTGTCGGATATGTGCTGGTGCCGGATCGCAACTGAAGATGGCTGAGCCCCAACCCGCGCCGCGCCTGACCCCTGGCCGCTTCGTCAAGCGCTTCTTGCCGCGCGGCCTCTTCGGTCGCTCGCTGATCATCATCGTGGCGCCGATGGTGCTGCTGCAGGGCATTGTCTCCTACGTCTTCTTCGAGCGCGATCTCGACACCACCACGCGGCGGATGGCGCTCGACGTCGCGGCCGACGTCGCGCTGCTGGCGGCGCTGGAGGATTCCACCCCGACCCTGGAGCGGGACGGGCTGCGCGCCCTGTCCTCGCGCGAGCTGCGCTATCGCATCACCTTCCATGACGGCGACAAGCTGGCGCCGCCGACCAATCCGCCCACCAGCACCATCGACAGGGCATTGGACGATACCCTGGCCACCAGCATGGGGCCCAGGCGGCAATTCCAGACCAGCCGCGTCGGCAACGATTTCAACATCAAGGTGGATGTGAAGGACGGGATGCTGGAGATCGTGGTGCCGCGCGACCGCGTCACCGTTTCGCAGCCCGATATCTTCATCGTCTGGATGATGGGCTCGGCCCTGATCCTTCTGGCGGTGGCGATCCTGTTCCTGCGCAATCAGGTGCGCCCGATCGAGCGGCTGGCGCGGGCGGCGGAGATGTTCGGCAAGGGCCGCCCGGTCCCCGATTTCAAGCCCTATGGCGCCACCGAAGTGCGCCGCGCCGCGCAGGCCTTCATCACCATGCGCGAGCGCATCGAGCGCCACGTCGCCCAGCGCACCGAAATGCTGGCGGGGGTCAGTCACGACCTCAAGACGCCGCTCACCCGCATGAAGCTGGCGCTGGCGATGATGCCGGCCGACGAGGACATCCGGGCCCTCAAGGCCGATATCGCCGAGATGGAGCATATGCTGGACGATTATCTCGCCTTCGCGCGCGGCGAGGGCGGCGAGGATGCCGAGGAAACCGACCTGGGCGAATTGGTGCGCGACATCGCGGTCGCCGCCGCCCGGGCCCGCGCCGCCGACGACGATCGGCTGACCGTCACGGCGCCCGATGGGATGATCGTCGGCGTGAAGAAGGCGGCCTTGCGCCGCTGCCTCACCAACCTGGTCGACAACGGCCTCAAGGCGGCGCGCCATGTCGCCGTCAGCCTGCAACGGGGGGAACGCCACGCCCTGATCCTGGTGGAAGATGACGGTCCGGGCATTCCCGAAAGCCGACGGGAGGAGGCCTTCCGTCCCTTCCACCGCCTCGACCAGGGCCGCAATCTTCAGAAAGGCGGCTCGGGCCTCGGCCTCGCCATCGCCCGCGACATCGCCCGCGCCCATGGCGGTGACATCACGCTCGATAAGAGTGTGATGGGTGGGTTGAAGGCGGTTATTCGGCTTCCGCTCTAATTGCCCCCCCATCTGTCTCTTTCGCGCAAGCGCTCAGAGACATCTTCCTCCGCCAGCGGCTTTGCCGCGCGGGGGAAGAAAGCCGGTGTTTTCATTGCTATCGCAATTCTTCCGCGCGTTTGCGCGCCGCATGAATGGCGCGTTTCATCAACGCAGCAAGGCCGTCCTCCGCCATCAGCACCTGCAACGCCGCCGCGGTGGTGCCGCCGGGGCTGGTGACCGCCTCGCGCAAGCGGCTGGCAGGTGCTTTGTCCGCTGCCAGAAGCGCGCCGGCGCCGGCCACTGTGGCGCGGGCCAGTTGTTCGGCCTGCGCGCGCGGCAAGCCTTCCGCGATCCCGGCCTCGGTCATCGCTTCGGCCATCAGGAAGAGATAGGCGGGACCCGATCCCGACACCGCCGTGACGCTGTCGATCAGATCTTCCTTCGCCACCCAGATGGTTTCGCCTAGCGCCGCCAGCAATTGCGTGGCCTTGTGCTTGTCGGCTTGGGTGGCGCCTTTGGCCGCATAAAGCCCGGTGATACCCCGGCCGACGGCGCCCGGCGTGTTGGGCATGGCGCGGACGATCCGCGCTTTCCGGCCCCAGGCCTGGAACAGCGACTTGGTATGCGTGCCCGCCGCGATGGAGATCATCAGCGCGCCCGAGCGCGCGAAATCCGCCAGCACCGGCGCCTCGCCTTTCAGGATTTGTGGTTTCAGCGCGACCACGCAGGCGGAAAGTTTTTTCGCCTTCACCTGCGACGGCGCATCGACCAAGGTGATCTTCTTTTGCCTGGCGAGCTTGCGCAATTCCGGCGACGGCTTGGGCTCGACCACGATGACCGGCCCGGTCTTGCGCGCGATCCAACCTTTGAGCAGCGCACCGCCCATTCGTCCGGCGCCGATCAGCAGAAGCGGCGCGCTCACGCGCGTCCCGCGCACTCCAGCACCGCGGCGGCAACGGCGTCTTCGGCGGTCTTGCCGCCCCACAGCACGAACTGGAATGCCGGATAATAATGTTCGCAGGCCTCCAGCGCGAGATTGAGCAGCGCTTCGCATTGCGAAGCGCTGGCCTCCGCGCCGGGGAAGATCATCGCATGGCGGAAGACGATGGCGCCGTCCTCGTGCCAGAGGTCGAAATGCCCGATCCACAACCGCGCGTTCACATACATCAGAAGATCGGCGACATTCTGCCGGCGCACGTCATCGGTGACGCGCATGTCGAAGGTCGATGTGATGTGCAGCGACTTCAGATCGTCGCGCCAGGAAAAAGTGAAGTGATGATCGCTCCATTTTCCGGCGACCGAGAGACTGAGTTCGTCGCGGCCGGCGCGCTCGAACGCCCAGCCATTGTCCTCGACCGTCCGCTCGAGCATATCGATCGGATGCGGCCCCAGGGCGAACTCGTCCTGATGAATAACAGTCATGCCAGCGGCTCCCAGCCACAAAACGAAGCAGTCGCGGTCCAAACTGGCACAAGATTTTGCGAGGGCACAAGAGTCCCAGGCTTTCCGTCACCATCATGGTTAAAGATTCCACAGCTTTGGCTGTGGACCGGAGCGCCGAAAAGACTCTAAGCGCCTGATTTGGATTCCAGAACCGCGATCCGGGCCGCCAGCGCCTCGTTCTCGGCGCGGGCCTTGGCCGCCATCGCCTTGACCGCTTCGAATTCTTCGCGCGGCACGAAATCCATCTCGGCCACCAGCCTTTCGAGACGCTGCTTCACGAAGGTGTCGATCTCGGCCCGCACCCCCTGCGCCATGCCCGCCGCGTCGGTGAACATCTTGGCCATGCCGTCCAGGAACGGATTGTCGGTCTGGGCCATGGGCCATACTCCCTCATTTCTGTCGCAGGCTTAATACGCCCGTCGTCCGCCGTCACCCGGCATTTGCGGCGCCTTCGGCTTGACACCGGCACCGAAGCACCGCGAGTTAGCGTCCATGTTCCTGGCGACGATCCCCTATCCCCATATGGACCCGGTGCTGGTGCAGCTGGGCCCCTTCGCGATTCGCTGGTACGCGCTGGCCTATATCGGGGCCCTTCTGTTTGCCTGGTGGGCGGTGGCGCGCACCTTGCGCGACAAGAGGCTGTGGACCGATCCGCCTTTCAACGGCCGCCCGCCCGCCACCGAAGAGCAGATCGGCGACCTGGTGGTGTGGGGAACCTTCGGCGTCATCCTCGGCGGACGGCTGGGCTGGGACCTGATTTACGGCGTCGGCCTGTGCAGCGTGTCGCCGGACGCCGATTTCTGCCGCGGCCTGCCTTACGCTTTCGTCACAAATCCCATCAAGCTGATCGCAGCCTGGGAAGGCGGCATGTCCTTTCACGGCGGCCTTCTGGGCGTGGTGATCGCGGTCTGGCTGTTCTGCCGCCGCCACAAGCTGCCCTTCCTCACCATCGCCGATCTGGTCTGCGCCTTCGCGCCGGTGGGCCTGTTCCTGGGCCGTATCGCCAATTTCGTGAACGGCGAATTGTGGGGCCGGGTGACCGACGTGCCTTGGGCGATGGTCTTTCCCCGCGGCGGTCCTTTGCCGCGCCACCCCAGCCAGCTTTACGAGGCCGCGCTGGAAGGCATCCTGTTGTTCGTCATCGTACAGATCGCGTTGCGAGTCTTTCGCGCCCATGACCGACCCGGCCTGATCTCGGGTATCTTCTTCCTGGGTTACGGCACCTTCCGTTTCATCAGCGAATTTTTCCGCGAACCCGACGCGCCGTTCCTGGGACCGATCAGCATGGGCATGGCGCTGTCCATCCCGGTCTGGCTGGGCGCCCTGGCGCTCTTCGCCGTCGCCTTCAAGCCCAGGAAATGACCCCGCTGGGGACGCGCATCGCCGACCTGATCGCGGCCCAGGGCCCGATCTCGGTGGCGCAATATATGATGCTGGCCCTGCACGATGCCGAAGCCGGCTATTACGCCACCCGCGATCCTTTCGGCCGCGGCGGCGATTTCATCACCGCGCCGGAAATCAGCCAGATGTTCGGCGAGATGCTGGGCCTGTGGTGCGGCCAGGCCTGGGTCGATCAAGGCTGCCCGAAAAACACCAGGCTGGTCGAACTGGGTCCCGGCCGCGGCACCTTGATGGCCGACGCCCTGCGCGTGCTGAAGCGCGTGCCGGGCTTTCTGGCGGACGTGGAGGTGGTGATGGTGGAGGCGAGCCCGACGCTCGCCGCCATTCAGCGCGAGCGGCTGAAAGACAGCGGGGCGCGGATTCGCTGGACCGCGCATTTCGACGTCCGCGACGCGCCGCTTTTGCTTCTGGCCAACGAGTTCTTCGACGCGCTGCCGGTGCGCCAATATGTGAAGACCGCGCGCGGCTGGTGCGAGCGCATGGTGGTGGCGAAGGATGGGGAACTCGTTTTCGCGCTGGCGCCCCAGATCACGCCCGCCGCCGTCATCCCGGCATCGCGCGCGGGCGCGGGCGCGCCGGAAGGCGGCGTCTATGAAGTCTCCCCGGCCGCCACTGCTCTTGCCGAAGAAATCGCGCGCCTCATCGCCGGCCATGGCGGCGCGGCGCTGCTGCTGGATTATGGTTATGGCGAAGCCGGT
>JAFKFF010000266.1 GCA_017307315.1 Alphaproteobacteria bacterium | reverse complement strand
AGCCAGCCCGCGCGAGTGATGCTTCTGGGCGGCGCGCCGCTCGACGGACCGCGTCACATCTGGTGGAATTTCGTGTCCTCATCCAAGGACCGTATCGAGCTTGCCAAATCGGATTGGCGTTCCGGCCTGTTCGGCAAAATCCCCGGCGACGACCAGGAATTCATCCCCCTGCCCGAGGACCGGCGTTGAGCTTAAGGCGCGCCCTGACGCTCTTTGGTGCGCTGCTGATCCTGTCCGGGCTGTTCTTCGCGCTGCAGGGCGCCGACATCATCCATTGGCCGCTGCAAAGCACCATGCTGGGCCGAAGCGCCTGGATACGAAACGGCCTTATCATCGCCGCGGTCGGCGTGGCGCTGACATGGACCGCGCGCAAGATCCGTTCCTGAACCGAAAGACTTCCAGGAAGCACACTCAGCTCGGCCGCTGCGGCCTTCCTGCTTCCGAAATCTGCTAGAGAAAATTATATTCGGAGAAGAGGCGGCTCATGTCGCCTTTCCATTCATTGCGGAAAGAATGAAGCAGATCCTCGGCGCGGGTCTGGCCGCGCGCGACCAATTCGCGCAAGGGATTGAGGAAACCGTCCTCGCTCATGCCGGCGCCGTCCAGGCTGGCGCGGCGGCGCAGGCCCTCGCCGGAAATCTCCAGCATGCGGCGCGCCAGTTCGCGCACATTGGTGTTGCGGAAGGGCGCATGGAAGGCCTGTTTCGGCACCATGTCGCGCAGGGCCTGGCGTTCCTCCACCGTCCAATCCTTGACCATGTCCCAGGCCGCATCCAGCGCCACCGGATCGTAGATCAGCCCGACCCAGAGCGCGGGCATGCCGCAGATCCGGCGCCACTGGCCGCCATCGGCGCCGCGCATTTCCAGGAACTGTTTCAGCCGCACTTCCGGGAAGATGGTGGTGAGATGGTCCGCCCAATCCGACATGCTGGGCTCGAACTGCGCCACTTCCGGAATCTTGCGCTCCAGGAAATCGCGGAAGCTTTTGCCCGCCACATCGTGATATTTGCCGTCGCGATAGACGAAATACATCGGCACATCGAGCGCGTAATCGACATAGCGCTCGAAACCCATGCCGTCCTCGAAGGCGAAAGGCAGCATGCCGGCGCGCGCATTGTCGACATCGGTCCAAACTTGCGCGCGATAGGAGAGAAAACCGCTGGGCCGCCCCTCGCGGAAGGGCGAATTGGCGAGAAGCGCGGTGGTGATGGGCTGCAGCGCCAGGCCGACGCGCAATTTCTTCACCATGTCGGCTTCGTCGGCGAAATCCAGATTCACCTGCACGGTGCAAGTGCGGAACATCATGTCGAGGCCATAGCCGCCGACCTTGGGCATATATTTGCGCATGATGCCGTAGCGGCCCTTGGGCATCACCGGCACTTCGTCCAGGGTCCAACTGGGTGCGAAGCCAAGACCCAGAACACCGGCGCCGATTTCGTTGGCGACCTCGCGGGTCTGCGCCAGGTGCGTGTTCACTTCGGCGCAGGTCTCGTGAATGCTTTTGAGCGGCGCGCCGGACAATTCGAATTGCCCGCCCGGCTCCAGCGACAGCGACGCGCCGTTCAGGCTGTGGCCGATGATGTTCTCGCCTTCCTTCACCGGCTTCCAGCCGAAGCGCTGCATGCCTTCCAGCAACTGCCGGATGCCCGGTTCGCCGTCATAGGCGAGCGGCTTCAGCGTCTTGGGGCAATAGACGAATTTCTCGTGCTCGGTGCCGATGCGCCAGGCGTCTTTGGGCTTCATCCCCTTGGAGAGGTGATGCACCAGATCGTCGCGGCTCTGAATCAGGCCACCGGCGGATTGCGGAATGGACATGCGCTTCCTTGAGGGACCTAAGACCCTGTCAGAATTGTGTGAATTGACCCCAGCTCAGATCCAACACTTAGGCATGGGCTGGCGGCAACACAAGGTGACAGCCAGTCATATTATTTTCGTATTGACTTAATTAAGTGAAATACGAAATATAGACAGCATGACGACCGCGCACTTCTCCGCCCTTGCCGACCCCACGCGCCAACGCATCGTGGAAATGCTGGCCGGCGGCGCGTTGTGTGCGGGCGACATCGCCGGCCGGTTCGAGCTTTCCGCGCCCGCCATCTCCCAGCATCTCAAGGCCCTGCGCGAAGCCAAGCTGGTGAAGGTGCGCGCCGAAGCGCAGCGCCGCATCTACGAACTGGACCCGGAAGGGGTAGCGGAATTGTCGAATTGGGTGGCGCGCATCCGCGCCTTCTGGAATCCGCGCCTTGATGCCCTGGAGCAAGCGCTCAGGAAGGACCCGTCATGAGCAAAGGCGAAACCGTCGAAGAGATCGCCATCGTCTTCCGGCGCACCCTTCCCGCTCCGCCTGAAAAGGTCTGGGACTTCCTGACCGATCCGCGCCGGCTGCCGCAATGGCATGGCGAAGGCATGATCGAGCCGCGCGAAGGCGGAAAGGTCGATCTCATGAGCGGCCATGTCCGCGGCGTGGTGACGGGTTGGCGGCCGGGACGCTTCCTTGCCTACACCTGGAATGTCTTCGCACCCGGCGAAACCGAGTCCGCCTGGCCGGTGTCTTATCTGGAATTCGCGCTCGCCCCCGAAAAGGACGGCACGGCCCTGACCCTCACCCATCGGCCCATCCCCAAAACCATGAGCCCGCAGACCATGATGGGCTGGCACACATTCCTGGAGATGCTGACGGCCGCCCTCGATGGCGGCGGCGTGGAAGACCGCGAAAGCCTCATGCGCAAGAACGCGCCGCTCTACGGCGTCGATTTCGACAACTTAAGGAGATGAGGACCATGGACACTTACGGAACGCGCGTCGACGCCCATACCGTCCGCTTCGAGCGGCTCCTGCCCGGGCCGCTGGAGAAAATCTGGGCCTATCTCACCGACGGCAAAAAGCGCGGCGAATGGTTCGCCGCCGGCGATCTGCCCGCCAAGGTGGGCGATACGTTCGAATTTTATATCAAGCATAGCGATCTTTCGCCCAACAAGTCCGCGCCGCCCGAGCAGTTCAAGCAGATGGACGCCACCGGCCATCGCGCCACGGAAAAACTTCTGGCGCTCGAACCCATGCGCCGCCTCGCCTACACCTTCGGCCACGATCATCCGCCCTCCTCCGAAGTGGAGTTCGTGCTGACGCCGGAAGGCGACAAGGTCCGCCTCACCCTCACCCACCGCAAGGTGCCGGACCGTGCCTATGCGGTGAACGTCTCGGGCGGCTGGCACGCCCATCTCGCCATCCTGCAATACAAGGCGGAAGGAAAAGTGCCGCCTCCCTTCTGGGACGTCTGGCGCGAGACCGAGAACGCTTACGAAAAGCGGTACGACTGACCATGGCGAACCAAATCAATCCGTTCCTGATGTTCGCCAGCGGCGCGGAAGCGGCGATGAAATTCTATGCCGCGGTCTTTCCCGGCGCCGAGATCGAAACCATCGAGCGCTATGGCGCGGAAGGCCCCGGCGCCGAGGGCAGCGTCTATCGCGCGACCATGCTCCTGTCGGGCCGGCGGTTCGAATTCTTCGACAGCCCCGTGCGCCATGCCTTCACCTTCACACCGGCGATCTCCTTCGCGGTGACCTGCGACAGCGCCGAAGAGGTGGACCGGCTGTTCGCCGCGCTGTCGGATGGCGGCCAGGTGCTGATGGGCCTGGACGCTTATCCGTTCGCGCGCCGCTTCGGCTGGGTCAACGACAAATTCGGGGTCAGCTGGCAGTTGCGTTTCGTCTAATTCCAATCGCCTCGTACCGCCTGCCAGATCGCCAGCGCCGCCAGCGCGGCAGTGTCGGCGCGCAGAACCCGCGGCCCAAGGGTCACGGGCGTGACGAAGGCAAGGCCGCGCAGGCGCTCGCGTTCGGCGGGATCGAATCCGCCTTCCGGACCGGTGAGAATGGCCGCCGGCCCCTCGCCCGCATCGCGCGCCGCATCCGCCAGCGGTCGCGCCTCACCGCTCTCGTCGCAGAAGAAGATGCGCCTGTCCTGCGGCCAGGTGGCGAGCAGCTTTTCCAAGACCACCGCCGCGCCGATCTCCGGCACCGAGAGGCGGGCGGATTGCTCGGCGGCTTCCACCGCATTGGCCAGTAGCCGTTCGTCATTGATCCGGGTGACGATGGTGCGGCGGGTGAAAACCGGCTGCAATCTCGCGACGCCCAGCTCGGTCGCCTTTTGGGTGAGATAGTCGGACGGCGTCTTTTTCACCGGCGCGAAGACCAGCCAGAGATCGGGAACCTCGCGCTGCGGCACCGTGCGCGTGCCGACCTTCAAGGTGACGGCGCGCTTGGAGGCCATGGCGATCTCGGCCTGCCATTCTCCATCGCGGCCGTTGAAGACCAGCACGCGATCTCCCGCCCGCGCGCGCAGCACATGGAGGAGATAATGCGCCTGGCCGTCATTCAACGCGACCGTTGCGCCGGGTTCCAGCGCCACCGTCACGAAGAGCCGGGTCAAACCGCCCGCTTCTTTCAAATCCGAAGCCATGCCACACTTGTCCTCGCATGAGCCTTTCCTCGCAAGCCCCTGCCGACGCCGTTCCCAGCAACTGGGTCGCAGCCACGCCGCCGGGGATCCGGCCCTGGCTGCAGCTGATGCGGCTGGACCGGCCGATCGGCTCCTGGCTGCTGTTCTGGCCCTGCGTCTGCGGCCTTGGCCTGGGCGCCATCGCGGACGAGCGCTCCTTTACCGACTGGCGCGACCTTTACTATGTGATCCTGTTCGGGCTGGGCACCATTATCATGCGGGGCGCAGGCTGCGCCTTCAACGACATCGTGGACCGCAAGATCGACGCCCAGGTGGCGCGTACCCGCGGCCGGCCCATTCCGTCCGGCGCGATCAGCGTCATGGGCGCGGCGATCTTTATCGTCGTCCTGGCGCTTCTGGGCCTCGTCATCCTGCTGCAATTCAACCGCCTGGCCGTGATCCTGGGCGCCTCCTCGCTCCTTCTGGTAGCCGCCTATCCCTTCATGAAGCGGATCACCTGGTGGCCGCAGGCCTGGCTGGGGCTCACCTTCAATTGGGGCGCGCTGCTGGGCTTCGCCGCGCAGACCGGCCGCATCGATCTGCCCGACCTCATCCTCTATGCCGGACTTTTCTTCTGGACCCTGGGTTACGACACCATCTATGCGCATCAGGACCGGGAAGATGACGAACTCATCGGGGTCAAGTCCACGGCACGCCTTTTGATGCAGGACAGCGGGAAATGGATTCTGCGCTTTTACGCAATCTGCTTCACGCTGGTCCTGACGGCAGGCTTCGCCGAGCATGCCGGCTGGCCCTTCGCCTTCATCATGCTGGCGGCGGGCGCGCATTTCCTTTGGCAGGTGCGCAAACTTGATATCGGCGATTCCGCCGGCTGCCTGAGACTGTTTCGCTCCAATAGTCTTGCCGGCGGCTTGATGGCGCTGAGTTTTGCAGCGGCGAGCTGGTTGGTGCCGCTGTTCGGATGAAGGCCGGCGACTTCATCCGCGACAACAGCGAACTGCTTGCGCCACCGCTGGTGCCCGAGCTTCGCCTTCATCTTGCCAGCGAAGTGCTTCCGCTCTGGCGCAAGACCGAGGAAGAACTTGCCGAGATCGGCGTGCCGCCACCCTACTGGGCATTCGCATGGGCGGGCGGCCAGGCGCTGGCCCGTTACATTCTCGATCATGCCGATGTCGCGCGCGGCAAGCGCGTGCTGGATTTCGGCGCGGGCTCGGGCCTGGTGGGGCTGGCCGCGGCGAGGGCCGGCGCCTCTCATGTGATCGCCGCCGACATCGATCCTTTCGCGATTGCAGCGGTGAAATTGAATGCCCGCCCCAACCGGCTCGTCATCGAGACCAGAGAC
>JAFKFF010000265.1 GCA_017307315.1 Alphaproteobacteria bacterium | reverse complement strand
AAATCCAGATTGCGCCGGCAGATGAAAGGCGCGATCAGGCCGCGGAATTGCGCGCCCGTCTCCGGATCGCCGGCGCAGGGCCGCGCCTTGATCATGGCGGCCCGTTCCCAATTCTGGCCCAGGCTTTCGTAATAGGCTTCCGCGGCGTCCAGCGAGATCGCCACTTGCGTGGCGCCGGCGTCGGGGCGAAGCCGCAAGTCGGTGCGGAAGACATAGCCGTCGGCGGTGATCTCGGCGATCAGCTTGACCAGCCCGCGCACGATATCGACGGCGGCGCCGCGCGTGTCGCCCCGCTTGGCGAAGGGAAAGCGTTCCGCGTCGTAGAACACCACCAGGTCGATGTCGCTGGAATAATTCAGCTCATGGGCGCCGTATTTTCCCATCGCCAGAACCGTAAGGCCGGTGGTCGCTTCCAACGCCGCGCCGTCGGTCTGGCTCATGCCGTGCTGAAGCGCGGCGCGCCGCAAGAGGAAACGCAGCGCGCCTTGCACGCATTGATCCGCAAATCGGGTGAGCGCCTCCGTCACCTGGCCGAGCGGCCATTGCCCGCCGATATCGGCCAGCGCGATGGCGAGCGCCGCGCCCCGCTTGGCGCCGCGAAGGGCGGACATGGCGGCGGCTTCGTCGTCCAGCAATGCCACCGAGCCGGCGCGGGCCAGCATTTCGTCCAGCACCGCTTGCGGCCCGGCCGACAGGATGCGGGCCAGGATCTCCGGTTCGCGGATCGCCAGCCGGCCCAGGAAGGGGCTGTTGCCGAAAACGCCCTCCAACAGTGGATGCGCCGCGGGGTCCGGCACCAAACCGCGTTCGGCCAGGGTTTCCAGCACGCGCTGGGCGCGTGCGGGCTCGAAGGGAAAGGGCGGCACGCGCAAATCGGGCATGGCCCAACTTAACGGGGCATCAGGTAGTTTTGCATCAGTTATTGGTCGTGGCCGTCACTCCGCTGCCGCACGAGCCGGGATTTGCGCGGGACGGGCACCGGGCGGGGTCATGCGCAAGGCCGGTCGCGGGAAACGCAAGATCGCTTTGAGGCCCGGCGCATTGTCTTCCAGCAGCAATTGGGCGTTGTGGAAATGGGCCACCGCCGCCACCAGCGACAGGCCAAGCCCCGTGCCGGGCGAATTGCGGCTCGCCTCCAGCCGGACAAACCGCTCCACCACCCGGGCGCGATCCTCCGGCGGAATGCCCGGCCCGGAATCGGCCACGCACATGTCGATGCCGTTGAAATTCTGGCTGATCGATACCGAAACCCGCCCCCCCGGCGGGGTGTATTTGATCGCATTGTCCACCAGATTGGCCAGCGCCTGCGCCACCAGGCTGCGATTGCCCTCGATCGCGGGCACGCTGGCCATGGTGAGGCTGAGGGTGATGTTCCGCTCTTCCGCCAGCGGCTCGTACAGTTCGCTGACGTCGCTCGCCACCGACGCCAGGTCGAGCGGCGCCATCGAACCGCGCGCCGCGCCCGCGTCGGTTTCCGCGATCAGCAACAGCGCATTGAAGGTGCCGATCAGCTGGTCGGTGTCGGCGATGGCCCGTTCGATTTCGCTGGTGTCGGAGCCCGCCGCCAGCAGCCGCGCCTGCGACTGCTCCAACCGCTGGCGAAGACGGTTCAAGGGCGTGCGCAGATCGTGCGCGACGCTGTCGGTCACTTCGCGCAAGCCCTTCAAGAGCCGCTCGATGCGGTCCAGCATGCGGTTGAGATTTTCCGCCAAGATGTCGAACTCGTCCGAGGCGCCGGACACCGGCACGCGCCTTGTGAGATTGCCCGCCATGATTTCGTTGGAGGCGCGGTTGATGGCATCGAGCTTGCGCAGCATGTTGCGGCTCATCAGTGCCCCGCCCAGCAGGCCCAGCACCAGGATCAGCCCCACCGTCCAGGGCAAGGTGGTGGTGAACATGCGCTGGGTGAGGTCGCGGTCGTGCACGTCCTGCGCCACCAGCAGATAGAAATCGCCCGATTGCGGCAACCGGAACAGCCGTCCGCGCGCCCGCCTTGTTTCCGGCACGCCATTGACCCGCCGCTCATAGTCGAATTCCACGAAATTGCCGGGGCTGACCGTGATCGCGGGCCAGATGTCCAGATTGCCCGCCAGCACGCGGTGGGAATTGTCGGTGAGAAGATAAAGCGCCTGCCCGCCATGCAGCGAGCGGCTCATCACGCTTTCGCCAAGCCCGTGCAGGCCCAGGCGCTGATATTGCTCCGACAGGCCGGTGATCTCGGCTTCGATGATCTGGTCGGTCTGCGCGTCCAGCGTCCGGCGCGTGTTCCAATAGGTGAAGAACAGAAGCGCGCTCACCGAAACGGCGAACAAGAGCACATAGATCAGGACGATGCGGAACGCCTGGGTCCGGACAAGGCGGAAGCTGGCGCGCATGATCGCCCCGTCCTACCGGGCGCGGATCATGTATCCGGCGCCGCGGATCGTGTGCAGCAGGGGCGTGTCGAAGCCCTTGTCGATCTTGGCGCGCAGCCGGCTGATATGAACGTCGATCACGTTGGTCTGGGGATCGAAATGATATTCCCACACGCTTTCCAGCAGCATGGTGCGCGTCACGACCTGGCCGGCATGGCGCATCAGATATTCCAGCAGGCGGAATTCGCGCGGCTGCAGGTCGATAGCCTGATCGCCCCGCTTGGCGGCGCGGGTGAGAAGATCCAGATCCAGATCGCCCACCGTCAGCCTTGTCTTCACCGTCACCGGCGAGCGGCGGCGCATCAAGGCGTCGATGCGGGCCAGAAGCTCGACAAAGGCGTAAGGCTTGGTGAGGTAATCGTCGCCGCCCGCCTTGAGGCCCTTCACCCGGTCATCCACTTCGGACAGTGCGGAGAGAAACAGCACCGGCGTGGCGTTGCCATGCTCGCGCATTTCGGCGACCACGCCCAGCCCGTCCATCTTGGGCAGCATGCGGTCGATGATGGCGACATCGTAGGGGCGCGACAGGGCCAGCGACAGGCCGACATCGCCATCGGCGGCGTCGTCGACCACATGCCCGGATTCCTTCAGTCCCTGAACCAGATAGCGTTGGGCTTCCAGATCGTCCTCGACCACCAGAATGCGCATGCGGGAATCTCCTTAAGCGTCAGATGGGGTCCGCGCCGGCGGCGTGGGTGGGGGGACTTCCGCCACCGGCGCGGGGGGCCGGGAAGAAAGGCTCTTCGCCTCTCCGCCCGATAATCGCCTCAACGCAAACTCATGTGCCCACATCCACGGCGACAAAGCGCGAGCCGCCCTGGCTGGAGGCAACGAGCAACAACACGCTCTTGCGGCCGCCCTTCTGGGCTTCCGCCACGCCGGACTGCACATCCGCCGGCGTGCGGACCGCATGGCCGCCGACCCGCTGCACCACATCGCCCGGCTGCAGGCCCTTCTCGGCCGCGTCGCTGTTGGGATCGACCTTGGTGATCACCACGCCCGTGGTTTTCTCCGACAGGTTGAAGGTGCGGCGGGCGTCCGGCGTCAGCGCCGAGAGACCGAGCCCCATCGCGCTGCCGGTCGCGCCCGGACCGGAGGGCACATTGGGCATGTTCATCGCCACCTTGTTGTCCTCGGGGCGCGTGCCGATCTCGGCCTTCAGACTCTGCGGCTTGCCCTGGCGCAGGACGGAGAAGGTCGCGGTCTGGCCCGAAGGCACCAGCGCCACCTTGCGGGTCAGGTCGCGATTGTCCTCGACCGCCTGGCCGTTGATCGCGGTGATGACGTCGCCCTGCTCGAAGCCCGCCTTCTGGGCGGGGCCGCCCGCCACCACTTCGGCGACCAGCGCGCCCTTGGCATCCTTGATGCCCAGCGAGGAGGCGATATCCGGCGTCACGCTCTGAATGCTGACGCCCAGCCAGCCGCGCGAGACCTTGCCGTGCGCCTGAAGCTGGCCCACCACGTCATGGATGGTGGTGGCGGGAATGGCGAAGCCGATGCCGACGCTGCCGCCCGACGGCGAGAAGATCATCGAATTCATGCCGACCACCTGGCCGCGCAGGTCGAAGGTCGGGCCGCCGGAATTGCCGCGATTGATGGGCGCGTCGATCTGGATGAAGTCGTTGTAGTTGCCCGCGCCGATGTCGCGGCCGATCGAGGAAACGATACCGGCGGTGACCGAGTTGGAGAGGCCGAAGGGATTGCCCACCGCGACCACCCAATCGCCCACGCGCAGCTGGCGGTCGTCGCCGAACTCCACGGTGGGAAGCGGCTTGTCGGACTTGACGCGCAGAAGCGCGATGTCGGTGGCCGGATCGGTGCCGATCAGCTTGGCGTCGAAGCTGCGCCCGTCGGGAAGCTTGACGGTGATCTTCTTGCCATTGTCGACCACATGATTGTTGGTGACGATGAGCCCGGTCTTGTCGATGATGAAACCGGAACCGGCGCTGATCGCCTTGTGCGGCCGCTGCTGCTGCTGGCCCCGGAACTGGTTGAAGAAGTCCCGGAACTGCGGCGGCAGATTGTCCGGCACATCCTCATTGTCATTCTCGGTGGTCATCGTTTCCGAGGTGATGGTGACGACGGCGGGGCTGACGCGCTCGACCAGGTCGGCGAAGCTGAAGGGCGAGGAATTCTCCACCATGCGCGGCGTGGCGCGGCTTTCATTCGCCGCCAGCTGCACCGGCTTGGCCGTGTCGGCGATCCGGGTGGGGTGCGCTTCGGGCAGAAGCGCGAAGGCGCCCAGCCCCACCACCAGGATCGCGGCGGCGCTGCCCATCGCCAAAAGGCGGGCGCGGGTCTGGCGAAGCGGGGATTGTGACGGCTGCTGCGCGTTGGGATTGTCGGTCTGCATCATGCGCTCCTCGAAACAGGTGTCTTTCCGCCCCGGGAACGACCCCAAGGCTGGACTATAGGCCGGAATTCTTGCCGAATTCTCTCTCGAATATTACAAATATGCAATCAATCGGGCGATGCAACGTCCGAAGGCCGGGCCCGCCGGATCGCCCAGAACGCAACCGCGCCCGCGCCTGCCAGCACCAGGAACGGCATGACCCAAAGCAGATAAGTGTCCGGCTTGAGTGGCGGCTGCATCAGGATGAAATCGCCATACCGGGCGACCAGATAGTCTTTGATTTCCCGGTCGCTTTTGCCGTCCGCGATCTGCTGGCGCACCAGATGGCGCAGGTCCGCCGCGAGCGTCGCGCCGGATTCGTCGATGCTCTCGCCCTGGCAGACCAGGCAGCGCAACTGCCGCTGCAACGACCGGGCGCGGGATTCGGTGGCGGGATCGGAAAAGGTATCGGGCGCGGGCGCCGCCGCGGCGGCCATCGGAGCCGTGATCAAAAGAAGCAGGAACAGCAGCCGGATCATTCGGCGGGCTGCATCGCGGCGCCGCGCGCACCCAGCTTGACGCGCAGCCGTCCCCACAAGCTCAAGCTGCCGCCCAGCGCCATGACCAGCGCGCCCAGCCAGATGAACGGCGCCAGCGGGCTGACATAGGCGCGGATGGTCCAGCGGCCATTGCCGCGGTCATCGCCCAGCGCGAGATAAAGATCGCGCAGACCCGTGGTGCGGATCGCGGTGTCGGCGGTCTCCTGGCCTTCGGCGGGATAGGTGCGCTTTTCGGGACGCAGCACCGTCACTGGCCGTCCGTCTTCCATCAGCGCCAATTGCGCCTGGGTCGCCTGGAAATTCGGGCCCTTGATCTCGGTCACGCCATCGAAGCGCAAGGTGTAAGGCCCGACATTCATGGTCTCGCCGGGACCCACCACCACCAGCGCTTCGCTGCGCCACATCGACGTGCCGGCAACGCCCATCAAGGTGACGCCGAGGCCGGCATGGGCCAGCGCGGCGGCGAAGGCGCTGGCGCGCGCGCCGTTGCGTTTGCGGATGTCCAGGATGCTGGCGCC
>JAFKFF010000264.1 GCA_017307315.1 Alphaproteobacteria bacterium | reverse complement strand
CAGAAGCGATTGGTTGGTGAAGTAGATGGGATGGCCCGCGAGATGGAACAGCGGCTGTTCCATCAGAGGCTTGACCTCGAATTGCTCCATCGGGGTAAGCGTCATCGCCACGGGCTTACTTCTCCAGGTCCTTCGACGCCATTCTGGCGTTAAGTTCGGTTGCCGCGCGCATCACGTTGCGGATACCCGCGCCTGCGCCCAGCACAAAAAACACAATCAGGAAGACCGGTCGGGTGTGAAATCCGAACCGGCCGAAGAGCCAGTCCACGCCCCATCCCAGTCCGCCTCCCACGATCAGCGCCGCGACCAGTTCGGTCGCAAACCGCCCCGCGATACCCAATTGGGTGGGCGCGGGGCCTTTGGATTTTGCCGCCTGTCGGCGCTGAACATCCTCCAGCCGCTCGCCCAACTCACGCAGCCTGTCGGGTTCCCGAGACGTCATCATCGTCCCTCAAATGCCGAAAAACAGGGCGTAAAACCGGCCTTCGCGACTGGTGAAGGCGGGCGGACCATAGGGACGGCTTCCGAGGGTGTCAAGAAAGACAGAATTGCTGCAAGCAGTTGAAAATTCAGGAGGAACGGCCTTCGCACATTATGTCGCGCGGGGTTTTTCTTCGCAGCCGCGCAAAAGGGCGAGAATCTCCTGTGGCGGGCAGGCCACTGGAGAAACGACGCCCTTCTATTCGGCGGCGACTTTCTCGGCCTCCGCCAGGGTGACCGAGACCAGCTGGCTGACCCCCCGTTCCGCCATGGTGACCCCGAACAACCGGTCCATCCGGCTCATGGTCAGGGCATGGTGGGTGATGACCAGGAAACGGGTTCCCGACATCTCGGTCATCTGGCCCAGCATTTTGCAGAAGCGCTCGACATTGGCGTCGTCCAGCGGCCCGCCCGAAAGAAGCGCCAGCGACTGAAGGCGCTTGCCGGGCGGGCGGGCAAAGATTTCCAGGCCCGCTTCCAGCGGGTCCTCGGACTCGGTGAAGGTCAGCTTGGCTTCGCCGCCTTCGAACAGCTTGGTGAACAGTTCCTGGAAATTCGTGTTCACCTTCTCGAAGGATTCGATGAGGCGCTCGCGGCCTTCCTTGTTCAGGCTCTGGATGCCTTTGCGCAGCCGGTCGATGGCGCCGACCAGATCGTCGCGGTCGGCGACCAGGGTCGCCATGCGCGCTTCCTGCTCGCTGGCCTCTTCTTCGGCGCGCAGATTGACGCCACCCAGCTGTTCGCGCTCCTGCTTGAGCTTTTCGACCTTCTTCTCGGCCTGTTCCAGCGGCGGCAATTCTTCGTCTTCGCGAATTTCGGCCCGCTCGGATAACTCTTCCGGCGCGCATTCCAGCTCGTCGCGGATACGCGTGCGCAATTCCTCGATGCGGGCGGCGGCGCTTTCCGACATGGCCTGGGCGCGGGCGCGTTCCTCGCGGGCGGAGGAGAGTGCCTGGTCCGCCGCCTTGGCCCGGCGGTCCGCTTCGGCAAGCACGGCTTCGGCCCTGACGCGGGCGTCGGATGCTTCCAGCCGGGCGGCGTCGGCGCTGGCGATGGCGTCGAGCAGCGCATTGCGCCGTCCCGCCATTTCCTCCGGCACCCGCTCGGCTGCCGCCAGTTCGACGGTCAATTCCTCATGCCGGCGGCTGAGTTCGGTGATCTGGTTGGCGGCGGCGGCCCGGCGGGCACCCCAGCGGGCGGCATCGTCGGCAATCGCGCTCAGGCGCTGACGGCGGCTTTCGCCTTCGCGCCTCAGGCTTTCCAGCTGGGCGCGGGCTTCGCCGCTGGTCGAACGGGCATCGGCTGCGGACGAGCGAGCATCCGCCACGCTCTGTCCCAGCATCACGCCATCGCCCAATTCCTCGATGGCGCGCTGCGCGGTGTTGCGCGCGTCTTCGGCGGCTTCGACGGACTGTTCCAGCCGGCGGATTTCCGCTTCCAGATTGGCGAGGGCGCTGGCCCGCTCGGCGGCGGCGCGAGCGGCGCGGGTGGCATCGTCCTGGGCCGCGATGAGCGATTTCTCGGTGCCGCGCTCGGCTTCTTCGGCCTGGCGGGCGGCATCGCGAGCGGCGGCCGCCGCTTCCTTGGCCGCGGACCATGTCTGGGAAAGACCGGCGCGCACATCCTTGGCCTGGGCGGTTTCCTGTTCCAGGTCGGTCAAGCGATTGCGCTGCGACAAGCGAAGGGCCGCAGGCGAGGGCGCGTCGGCGGACGCCGCGTAACCGTCCCAGCGCCACAGATCGCCGCGCGCCGTTACCAGGCTTTGTCCGGGCCTGAGATGTTTCTGCAAAGCCGCACCCTGGTCGGGGAAGACCAGGCCGGTCATGGTGAGACGGCGCGACAAGGCCGCCGGTCCGCGCACGAACTCGCTTAGAGGCCGCGAGCCGTCCGGCAGGGGAAGCGCTTCTTCCAGCAGGCCAAGATCACGCCAATGATGGGGCGAGGTTTCATCCAGCGGCGCATGCAGATCATCGCCCAGCGCCGCCGCAAGGGCGGCCTCGTAACCCGGCTGCACCGTCACCGCATCGACCAGCGGGGGGAAAAGGCCTTCGCCTTCGGGATGCAGAAGATCGCTCAGCGCCTTCACTTCGGCGGAAAGGCGATTGACTTCCCGCTCGGCGGCTTCCAGCGGTTCGCGCGCGGCGGCTTCCGCGGCTTCGGCTTGCGCCCGCTGGCTCCGCGCCCGGTCGGCGTTGGAACGCGCGCTCTCGGAGGCGGCCCGCGCCAATTCGGTTTGGCGGTCGGCGGCGGCGACATCGGGCGCGCCATGCGCGCTTTCCAATGCCCGCTCCAAACGCGCGCGCGCATCCGAAAGCTGGCTGGCGCTGGTTTCGGCCAGGCCCGCGGCGAGATCGCGGCTGCGGGTCTGGCTCGCCTTGTTGGCGTTCCAGTCGGAATATTCCGAAGTGAGCTTCTCCAGAAGCCGTTCGGCCTCTGCCAGTTTTTCCTGAAGCAGGGCGGATTGCTCTTCGGCGGCGGCGATGTCGGAGGCGGCATTCGCGCTCGCCTGTTCCAGATTTTCGCGTTCCTCCGACAGCGATTGCAGCGCCGTGGCGGCGTCCCGGTCCAGTTCCTTCTCGCGGACGATGTCGGCTTCGCCTTGCGCCAGAAGTTGGCGCAGGCGTTGCGCGGCTTCGCGGGCGCGCGCTTCTTCGGCATCCAGCTGCTCGCGCGCCACGATCAGGCGGTGATGCGCGGCGGATTTCTCAGCTTCGTCCTGGCGCAGCGGCGGCAGGTCCGCCGCCACGCTGCTCTGTTCGGTGGAGGCCTTGGCCGCCGCTTCGGTCGCGGTGCCGACAATCGCCGCGGCCTGGGCGAGTTCTTCCGCCGCTTGCGTGGCGCGGGCGGAGGCCTGCGCCCACCGCAGGAAATGCGCCAGCGCTTCGGCTTTGCGGATATGGCCGGAAAGGTTGCGGTAGCGCGAGGCCTGGCGTGCCTGCCGCTTCAGGCTGGCAAGTTGGCCTTCGACTTCGCGGATGACGTCTTCCAGGCGCGAGAGATTGGTCTCGGCCGCCTTCAGGCGAAGTTCGGCCTCGTGGCGGCGCTGGTGCAGGCCGCCGATGCCCGCGGCTTCTTCCAGGATGGCGCGGCGCGCCAAGGGCTTCTGGCTGATCAGAAGGCCGATCTGGCCCTGGCGGACGAACCCGGTCGAGCCCGCGCCCGAAGAGGCGTCGGCAAAGAAAATCTGCACGTCGCGCTGGCGCACGTCGCGGCCGTTGATGCGATAGACGCTGCCTGCCTCGCGCTCGATCCGGCGCGACACTTCGATAGTGTCGAAGCCGGCATAGGGCCCGGCCGCCTTGTGCTCGGCATTGTCGATGAAGAGCGTGACTTCGGCGACATTGCGCGCCGGCCGCCCGGCCGAGCCGGAAAAGATCACATCGTCCATCTCGCTGCCGCGGATGGAGGAGGGCCGCGTCTCGCCCATCACCCAGCGCATGGCGTCGAACAGGTTCGACTTGCCGCAACCATTGGGCCCGATCACGGCGGTGAGGCCGGGCTCGATGTGAAGCTCCGTCGGTTCGACGAAGGATTTGAAACCGGAAAGTCTGAGCCGGGTGAACTTCAAGAAAAATGCGCCGCCTTACGCCTTGTTGTGCGCCGGCCGCCAATCATTTTTTCTTGGCAAGCGCGGCGTCGATGATCTTCGCCAGTTGTTCGTAGGGCACTGCGCCCGACGATTGGGGCACGCCGTCGATAATGAAAGTGGGCGTGCCGGTAAGATGGTATTTCTGCTCGGCTTCCGCAGAAACCTTGTTGATGCGCTCGTCCTCCGCTGGGTTGGCGATACATTGCTCCGCCTGTTCGGCGGTCATGCCGAAAACCCGGGCCTGCTTGATCATCTCCCCATGAGGATCTGCAATGCCAGGGTATTCCGCAGCATCCCATTTGGGTTGATTCCGCCACAGATGGTCAATGAAGTCGAAATACTTATCCTCAGGCAAACAGCGCGCCATCTTCTCGACATCGCCGTCCATCGGGCGGAGCGGGAAGGTGCGGAAAACGAAGAAGATCTTGCCGGTATCGATATAGTCGCGCTTGAGCTGGGGGAACTCGTTGGCCGCGAAATAGGCGCAGATGTTGCAGGTCGGCGCCCCGTACTCGATCACCGTGAGGGGCGCTTTGGGATTGCCCATGGTGCGGTCGGTGGCGACCAGGACGAAGCCGGGATTGGAGGCATCGCCGCCGGCGGCGGACGTCTCCCAGCTGCCCAGCATGTAATAACCAATTCCGAAGGCCGCCAGAATGGCGACCAGGGCGATTGCGATCACGGCTTTGCGGGACAAGGGCGATTCTCCGAAAGATCCTGGAACCTTTTTGGCAGAGGCGGGCCTTTTGCTCAACGTTCCCGGGCGGGACGCCAGCGCGCCAGGCTCTGCAAGGCGTTCTTCAGGGCCTCCGGCCCCTGATAGTTATACACAGGATCGTTGGCGAAAGGAGCCGGGCGGGGTTTGGCCGGACGGGGCGCCGGCTTGGGTGACGAAAGCGCCCCCTGAACGAATTTGATCCGCGCCACTGCGTCCTTGCCCAGATAGCCGTTTATCCGGGCGCAGAGGCTGCGCGCCTCATGGCCCAGGAAGAGTGCGGCGCCAGGTTCCGCAAGAAGGGTCAGGGTGCCCCCGGCCGCGCCTTCGCTGAATTTGAGCGGCCGGGCGATGCGCGCGATTTCAGGCCCCGCGATCTCGGCCCAGCGCAACACCAGGGTGGGATCGGCGAAGCCGGCCCGCGCGAATGCGGCCGCGGCGGCCGTTCGGGTATCGGCGCCGACGGCTATCGCCCTGCCATGGCGTTGCGGCGGCGCGTCCGATGCTTTGTCCGATTGTTTCCGGGGCGGGCTCATGGTCGAACTATGCCTCGCATGCCCCAATCGAAAAAGACCGGACCGGATCTTTCCGCCAAATTGCTGGCTTGGTACGACCGCCATCGCCGGGTGCTGCCCTGGCGTGCGCCCAAGGGTGCTCGCGCCG
The DNA here is from genome assembly GCA_017307315.1 of Alphaproteobacteria bacterium. Taxonomy (GTDB): domain Bacteria; phylum Pseudomonadota; class Alphaproteobacteria; order Micropepsales; family Micropepsaceae; genus Rhizomicrobium. The sequence goes on along the minus strand of JAFKFF010000264.1, from coordinate 1,281 downwards.
AGCCCTATCATGTCTGGCTGTCCGAGATCATGCTGCAGCAGACCACGGTCCAGGCGGTGGGAAGCTATTACCGCAAATTCCTGGAACGCTGGCCGACGGTGAACGCTTTGGCCGCCGCGCGAGAAGACGATGTCCTCGCCGCCTGGGCGGGACTTGGATATTACGCACGCGCGCGCAACCTGCACGCTGCGGCGAAATGCGTAAGCGGGGAGATGGGCGGGAGATTTCCCGCGACCGCCGAAGCCTTGCGCGCCTTGCCGGGCGTGGGTGCCTATACCGCGGGCGCGATCGCCGCGATCGCCTATGACGAACGCCAGGCAGCGATGGACGCCAATGCGGAGCGGGTGCTGGCGCGGCTTTATGCGGTCGCCACGCCGATGCCCAAGGCCAAGGCCGCGTTGCATGGCCATGCCATGGCGCTGGTGCCGAAGCGGGCCGGGGATTTCGCCCAGGCGCTGATGGATCTGGGGTCTGCGATCTGCACGCCGAAGCGTCCAGCCTGCTCCAATTGTCCGTGGGAACATGCGTGCCTGGCGCGAAAGAAGGGCGTTCAGGAAACTTTGCCGGTGAAGGCGCCCAAAGCCGTCCGTCCGCTGAAGCGCGGGGCGGCCTTCGTGGCGCGCGATCCGGCCGGGGCGATCCTGTTGGTAAAGCGTCCCGCCAAGGGCTTGCTCGCTTCCATGCTGGAACCGCCGCAGGGTCCTTGGAGCGAGCGCTTTCCGTCAGCCGCCGAAACGCAAACGCTTGCGCCCTTTCGCGCCGAGTGGAAAAAGCGCGCCGGCCTGGTGCGCCATGGCTTCACCCATTTCGAACTGGAAGTGGAAGTCTATTTCGCCGACCTGGCCAGACGTCCGAAAATCGATGGGCAGTGGATCTCGGCCGCGAAATTGCACGAGGTGGCGCTACCTACAGTGATGCGAAAGATTATAGAGCACGGCCTAAAAACAGTACTTCTTAGATCGGAACACCATAAGCGACACCTTTAGTGGATCATAAATAATCCAGGTTTCGGATTTCCTTATCTAATTTTCTCACAAGTGATTTTGCCATATTAAAACTGACGTTGATTGAATAGTCGCCGAAACCATCTTGATGCCGACGGTATCTAAATCCCCGATGGATCGCCGCTGCTATCATTGCTCCATTAGATACGTAATTTGTTTGTATCCTCTCTCCCGTTGGGTACTGGGCACAAAAATTCTCTGCAATATGCTTTAACCGATAGCTTCCGGCGGCGGTGGAAATTGTTTTGCTTGGCTGAACTTTGGACAAAAAGGCCAG
>JAFKFF010000263.1 GCA_017307315.1 Alphaproteobacteria bacterium | reverse complement strand
AAATCCTGCCGGCTGCGCGGCGCCCTGTCGCGCGCGCTGGGCGCCTATCTGGCGGTGCTGGACGAATACACGCCGGCGGATCTGACCGCGCGCCATCCCGCGCTGGAACGGCTATTGCTGCCGGCGGCTTAGGGCTTGGGCGGCGGCGCGTCGGGATCGGGCTTGTCGATCGGCGCGACCGCGACCGGATCGCTGGCCGGGAAGGTTTCTTTCAGGGCTTCGTCGAGACGCTTGTCCTGGCGCGCCCGCTTCTTGTCGGGATGCCTGTCGTCCATGCGGAAAGTGTAGCAGGAAATGTCTGTGCGCGCGAGGCACCTGTGGAGCGCGAAACGCACCGAAATTTAAGCGCCGAACTTCAATTTCGAGAGGCGTGTTGAGAAGCGGCCTTCGGCCGCTAAGGCCCGCTCGCGCGCAATGCACGCGAGCTTTTGACCCCCGTCGGCCGCTGCCGCGGCCGACACTTGGGATGCACATCGCGGAATAATGACGGGTTTGGCGCCTACCGGGGGGCCAAAACCATCATCATCTGCCGGCCTTCCATCTTCGGATATTGCTCCAGCTTGGCGATCACTTCCGTGTCCTTCTGGACGCGAGTGAGAAGTTCCATGCCCAGATGCTGGTGCGCCATTTCGCGGCCGCGGAAGCGCAAGGTCACCTTCACCTTGTCGCCTTCGTCGAAGAAGCGCTTCATCGCCCGCATCTTCACGTCGTAATCGTGATCGTCGATGGTCGGGCGCATCTTGATCTCCTTGATCTCGATCACCCTCTGCTTCTTGCGGGCCTCGTTGGCCTTCTTCTGCTGCTCGTATTTGTACTTGCCGTAATCCATCAGCTTGGCGACGGGCGGCTTGTTGTCGGGCGAGACTTCGACCAGGTCGTAGCCTTTTTCCTCCGCAACAGCGCGGGCTTCGTCGGTGCCGATTTCGCCGAATTTGTGCCCGTCTTCGCCGATCAGAAACACGGTGCGGGCGGTGATCTCTTCATTGATGCGCGGCCCATCCTTGGCGGGCGCGGGCGCATTCTGCTGAAAACGTCTGGGGACTATGACTCTCTCCTTCGATAGCCGCGCGTCATCGCATTCCGCCGGTCCGTCGGGGCCAAGCGAAACGAGGTTCGATCATGGACGCAAACGGGGGCCTTTCATGACGCGCGGGATGGCGCGGACCCGGCCGGGAAGGCCGGATTCGAATGTAAGATAGGGCCTAACCCGTCTTCGGGAAAGGGCTAATCCGCAACATCCTTGCGGGATTCCGCCTCGTTTTTGACGCGGGCGATGAATTGTTCCAGCGGCATGGCGCCCAGATCCTTGCCCGAGCGCAGGCGCACCGCGACCTTGCCTTCTTGGGCCTCGCGCTCGCCGACCACCAGCATATAGGGGATTTTCTGCAACTGGGCGTCGCGGATCTTCTTCTGCATCCGCTCGGAGGTGGTGTCGATGTCCACGCGCAGGCCCGCGGTGCCGTTCACCACCGGCGTGGAGAACAGGGCGTCCACCACCTTCTGGGCATAGTCGGTGAACTTCTCGCTGATCGGGATGACCCGGACCTGGATCGGCGCCAGCCAGATGGGGAAGGCGCCGGCATAATGCTCGATCAGGAAGGCGGTGAAGCGCTCATGCGTGCCGAGCGGCGCGCGATGAATGACATAGACCGGATGGTCCGCCCCGTCCTCGCCGATATATTTCAGGTCGAAGGTCTGGGTCGCCAGGAAGTCGAGCTGGTTGGTGGAGATGGTGTATTCGGTGCCGGTCGCCGACTTGGTCATGAAGTCGATCTTGGGACCGTAGAAGGCCGCTTCCCCCTTGCCTTCGACGTAAGGATAGCCCGACTCCTGCATCGCCTGCTTGATGATGTCGAGCGCGGCGATCCACTTGTCCGGCTGATCGACATACTTATCCAGCTTGTCCAGGTCGGGCAGGCTGAGACGCATGTAATATTCCTTGATGTTCATCAGGTCGTAGTAGCGCGCATGCAGGCGCATCACCTTGATGAACTCGTCCTTGGCCTGGTCGAAGCGGCAATAGATGTGCGCGTCGTTCATGCAGAAGCCGCGCACCCGCATCAGGCCCGACAGGCCGCCCGACGCTTCGTAGCGGTAATCCTGGCCGTATTCGGCGATGCGCAAGGGCAGCTCGCGATAGGAATGCCGCGTCGCGCCATAGATCAGATGATGGTGCGGGCAGTTCATGGGCCTGAGGTAATAATTCTCGCCATCGATATCGAGCGGCGAATACATGCCTTCCGCGTAATAGGGCAGGTGGCGCGAGCGGTAATAAAGCGCTTCCTTGGTGATGTGCGGGGTGGCGACGCGGCGATAGCCGTCCTTGCGCTCTTCCTGCAGCGCCAGGAATTCCAGTTCCTGGCGGATCACCATGCCGTTGGGCATCCAGAGCGGCAGGCCCGCGCCGACATCGGGCGAGAAGGTGAAGAGTTCCAGCTCACGGCCCAGCTTGCGATGGTCGCGCTTTTCCGCTTCCGCCAGCCGCTCGATGTAAGCGTCCAGTTCCTTCTTGTCGCGCCAGGCGGTGCCGTAGATGCGCTGCAGCTGCGCGTTCCTGGCGTCGCCGCGCCAATAGGCGCCCGCGATCTTGGTTAGCTTGAAGGCATCGCCGATCTCGGCGGTGGTGCGAAAATGCGGACCGCGGCACAGATCGTGCCAGTCGCCGTGCCAATAGATCGAGACATCCTCGCCCGCCGGAATGCTTTCGATCAGCTCGGCCTTGTAGGTCTCGCCGATGTCGCGGAAATGCTGAATCGCCTTGTCGCGCGGCCACACCTCGCGGCGGGTGGGGCGGGCTTCCTTCACGATCTCGTGCATCCGCGCTTCGATCTTCGGCAGATCCTCCGGTGTGAAGGGTTCGGCGCGGGCGAAGTCGTAATAAAAGCCGTCCTCGATGGCCGGGCCGATGGTGACCTGGGTGCCGGGATAAAGATCCTGCACCGCCATGGCGAGAAGATGCGCCGCGTCGTGGCGGATCAGTTCCAGTGACTTCTCGTCCTTCTTGGTGACGATGCGGATATGGGCGTCGGCCTCGATGGGGCGGAACAGGTCCCATTCCTTGCCGTCCAGTTCCAGGATCAAGGCAGCCTTGGCCAGGCCCGGCCCGATGGCGGCGGCAATGTCGGCGCCGGTCACACCCTTGGCGAACGTCATCGCCTTGCCGTCGGGCAAGGTGATGGTCACTTGGGCGGGGGCTGCGGACACGGGAATTTCTCCTGAAAACGGCGTTGGGGAGGCGTCATTGGACCCGGCAGGCGGCTTCCGTCAAGCGAGGTTTCCGGCATTTTTGCCCCGCGCGGCCTTGAAGACCCCCGTCCCGGCTGCGAAATTAGAGGGGTGAGGGCATGGTGACGGAGGTACCGATGAAGAAGGTCTTATCCGGCGCGGCGGTCCTGGCCGCGCTGATCACGGTGACGGCGGTGATGCCCGCGGAGGCGGCGGGCAAGGGTTGTCTGCAGACCCGCAACATGCGCGATACGACGCCGGCGCCTGACGGGACGGCGATCACCTTCAAGATGAATGACGGCTCGGTGTGGCGCAACGACCTCAAGGGCCGCTGCCCCGACCTGAAATTCAACGGCTTCGCCTGGACGGTTCGCAATCCCGGCGGAACGGTCTGCGACGATGAACAGGTCATCGAGGTGATCCGGTCCGGCGAGATCTGCGTTTTGGGCAAGTTCACCCAGATCACGCCCGCCCGCGGCAAGGCGATGTAAATAGAGGCGCTTATCTTTTGGCCCCTGGTGTTGTCGCGCCTCCTCACGTGCTGACGCACGCTCCGGGGGACGCTCCTAGCCAGGGACCAAAACGCGGCGCGCCGGAGTTGAGTTTGTAGAAAAAGGCCCGGCGGCGAGCCGGGCCTTTTCCTTTGTCCGCGTGCCTTAGGGCTTTGTTAATCGCATGGATAACGCATGCTTAACCATGTTCGGCTAGGAGAGACCTGCGGCAGAAGGAATGCTTTCATGAGCAGCGCAGCGCGTCGTGACGATGCCCCCGGACCCGACAGCGCGGTGTCGCGCTATGCCGAAATGCAGCGCGCCTATTACGAGCATGCCGCGCGCAACAATCCCGAAAGCTGGGTCGTCGGCCATTACGACTATCACGAGCGCGTTCCCTACGAGACCAATCTGCTGTTCCTGCATGGCGATGTGCGCCGCCCGATCTTTCAGGACTTCCGGGGACGCGCCGCGTTCGATATCGCCTGCGGCGAAGGCCGGATGGTGCGGCGGATGCGGAATTTCTTCCAGAAGGTGGACGGCGCCGATATCAGCCAGGTGATGATCGACTTGGCGGAGGATCGCACCCCGGGCAGCGATTTCTGGGTCACGGACGGCATCAGCGCGGGCGCGGCGCCGAGCGGCTTTTACGATTTCGCCTTCTGCACCATCTCATTGCAGCATATCTGCGTGTTCGAGACGCGCGACCTTATCCTCAAGGACATCTGCCGCATCCTGAAGCCCGACGGCAAGATCACCTTGCAATATGGCTTCTCGCGCAACTATCCCGCCCTTCCGATCACGCCCGTTCAGGAGGTGTCGCCCGGCGTCGCCACCCAGATCTTCAAGATCGACCAGCAGCATGCGCGCTGGTTCGACAACAAGACCGATGCCCAGGCCACCAATGGCGGCTGCGATGTGGTGGTCGGTCCCGGCGACCTGGAAGCGCTGGCGGGCTATTTCGGCCAGTATTTCGAGACCGTCGATTTCTGGTTTCACGACGTTTCCATCGGCCGGGGCGGGCTGGGCCAGCCGCGCATCCTGCCGCCGGTGCATCCCAACAGCCACATGACCGACGACTGCCACGTCACGCACCTGATGTTCATTCACGGCACGGGGAAGAAGATTTAAGGCGTTTCCGCGCGGATCGCACAAAAGGTCCGGTGACGAGCCGGGCCTTTTTCCTTTGCCGTGCTGAACAGCATGGCAGGTTATTGCTCAACGCGCTTCAGCATCGGTGATGTAAAGCTTCTGCTCGCGATAGGCGATGATGAAATGAAAATGCGACAGCACATCATTTCCCAGCAATAGGATGGCGGAATCTCTTCCTAGAAAATTGCGCCCCTGAATCAATTCAATTGGGGGGTCGGTGACCGGCAGTTCACCCATGGTCATCGTTCTGAATGGATAGGCATAGGCACGAGCCATTTTGGACGGAATGTCGTCGATGATCTCACCGGCGAATTCCCGCGCATCGACGACCGGCTGTCCGGCCTGCGAAACCGCCATGGCTGGTACGCGGCCGCCAACCCCCTCTCCGACGCGCGCGGGCTGGACGGCATCGTCCATCGCGACGCCGGAAGCGGCCGGCGCGAGGCTTTCTGGCTGCCAGCGGGCGACGCGACCTCCGAGCCCGTCTTCACGCCGCGCGGCGCGGAGGAAGGCGACGGCTGGGTGCTGGCGGTTGTCTGGCGCGCCGCGAAAGGCATGAGCGAACTGCTGGTCTTCGAGGCGCTTGACATCGGCAGGGGGCCGGTCGCGACGGTCGAACTGCCGCAGCGCGTCCCGTTCGGTTTCCATGGCAATTTCGTCCCGGAGGCAGCATGAAACAGTTCCTCTACGCCGTCCGGCCGCTCGTCTTCGACGCGCTCGGCGTCATCGTCTTCGCTGTCCTGGTGGCGCTGAAGGTCGATTTCATCATAGCGGCCGTCGCCGGCGCGGCCGTCGCGGCCGCGATCGTGCTCTGGGAGATCGTGCGCGGCCGCTCCGTACCCCCGCTTCAATGGATCAGCCTGGCGCTCGTGCTGCTGTCGACCGCAGCCACCTATCTCACCAACGATCCGCGCTTCGTCATGGCCAAGCCGAGCGTCGTCTATCTTGTCGTCGGCGCCGTCATGCTGAAGCGCGGCTGGATGAACCGCTACG
>JAFKFF010000262.1 GCA_017307315.1 Alphaproteobacteria bacterium | reverse complement strand
CATCGCCTTCCCAGGTCAGTTCGGACTGGATGTGCAAGGTCCACAAGGTCAGCGAGGATTGCAGGTTCGGGATCGCGGTGGTGCGGATGCCCACTTCCGCGCACTTGGTGCGGGCCAGCGGCACCGCCGGGCCCGCGGCATCGACCACGCCGCGCGCATCGTTGCTGTGATAGCCGAAGCCGCCATTCAGATAGAATTCGGTGTCCGCCCAAGGGCCGAAGATCAGGCCCACCTTGGGTTCGGCCATGCTGGCGGTCACGGTGTCGGAATTGCCCGCACCCGCCAGATTGGAGACGTCGAAGCGGAAGACATCGCCGCGCAGCCCCAGGATGGAGCGCAGCCACGGCGTCCAATGCGTCTGGTTCTGGACATACAGGCCGGCATTGGATTCCGAAATGCGGTCGAACACGTCCGCCGACAGGCGCTGGCGGCGCTCGGTATGGAACAACCCGTTGCGGATCTCGTCGTCGCGGACCTGAAGGCCGACCGTGGTGGTCGATGCCGCGCCGAACAAATCATGGTCCCAGGCCTGATCGATGGCGCCGCCGAAGACATAGCGGGCGTCCTGCTGCTCGAACTGGTCGCCGCGGATGGGATCGTCCAGGAAATAGGTGAAGTTCGAGAAGAGGTCGAGATCGTAATAGAGCCCGTAGGCCGAAATGCGCAGCCGGCTGTTTTCGGTGGACTGACGCCAGTCGCCGGAGAGCGAATAGCGGCCGGTCTTGCCGCCGTCGGAATTGTCGAGTTCGCCCCAGCGCGAGATCTGGTATTGCGGCGCCGGCGCGGGCGCCCCGACCGCGTCAACCTCGCCGCGAATGGCGCGCTGCGCCACCTGGTCGGTGGAATTCCAGATATTGTGATAGGCCATCGCGGCGATGGTCCAGCCATTCTGCGCATCGCCTTCAGAATAGCGCAGCATGCCGCCGATCTTGCGCGCATCGTCGCCCTTGTCCCAGGGCCCATCATTGTGCTCGAACTCCAGGGCATAGATCATGTTGCCCGCTCCGACGCCGGCATTGTTCGCCAGGAAGGCGCGGCCATAGCCATATTGCCCCCCTTCCACCCGCGCGATGCCGGTGGGCAGAACGTCGTAATAATGAATGTCGAAAGCTCCGGCCGAGCCGAAATCGCCGACATCGGCGTAATAGGGGCCCTTTTTGTAGTCGACGCGCTGGATCAGCTCCGGAATGGCGAAATTGAGGTCGGAATAGCCCTGGCCATGGCCGTGGCTGGGCATGTTGACCGGCATCCCGTCGAGATGGATGGCCAGGTCGGTGCCGTGATCCAGGTTGAAGCCGCGCAGGAAATACTGGTTGGCTTTGCCGCTGCCCGAATGCTGGGTGATGATGACGCCGGGAATGTTCTCCACGATCTCGCCCGGACGCAGCAGCGGCCGCAGGTCGAGGTCGGCGGCGCCGACCGTCCCCTGATTGGCGGACGAGGCGATGCCGGTGAGATCGGAGGCCCGGCCGGTGACGATCACGGTTTCGAAGCCGGCATCGGCCTCCGCCGCCCGGACTTGCGAAACCGACATCAGCACGGCGGCGGTGCCGAGCAGCAATCCCCGAAAAGCCATTCCATCCCCTCAAAACCACCCAACCGGGTTTGTATGATGATTCCGTAAGATCATCATACTGGCAAGTGACGAATGGCTCAGACAGCGCAGATTCCGCCGGCGGAATGTCGCATGAGGTTTTTCAGGCGGCGTTGGACAAGGTTCCGCCGATGCTCCAGACTTGCTGACAGAATATCGGCTGGAGCTTTTCATGAATCGCGTGACCATCACCCTGGACGACGAACTGCTCGCCGAAGTGGACAAGGTGATGAAAGCCCGCGGTTACCAGAACCGCTCCGAAGCGATCCGCGATTTGGCGCGCGGCGGCCTGCGCCAGGCGGCGGAAAGCGCCAACGTCAATGGCGATTGCATCGCCACCTTGGTCTATACCTACGACCATCACACCCGCGACCTGCCCAAGCGGCTGGTACAGACCTTCCACGACCATCACGATCTGGCGGTCTCGACCCTGCATGTGCATCTGGATCACGATTCCTGCCTGGAAGTGAATGTGCTCAGGGGCAAGTCGCGCGACGTGCGGCATCTGGCGGAGCATGTGATCGCCGAACGCGGCATCCATCACGGGCGGCTGGTGATGTTTCCGGCAGAGGAAACCGCGCCGCACAGCCACAGCCATAATGGCAAGAAGCACACGCATCTGCATGTCCGCAAGGCGGGCTGATCAGCCCCGCGCGCGCTTGCCGCCCTTGGCTTTCAGGCTTTTCTTCAGCGCCGCCATCAGGTCGATGACATTGTCTTCTTCCACCGGCTCGGCGGTGACCAGCTTCTCGCCCTTCTGCTTGCGCCGGATCAGGTCGCGCAGGGCGTTCTCGTAGCGGTCCTCGAATTTGTCGGGCTCGAAATCGCCTTCGCGCTGCTCGATGATCTTGCGCGCGATCGCGATCATCTCCCGGTCGGGCCGGGTGGCGGGAATGCCGGCGAAAGCGTCCTTGGCCGGGATCACCTCGTCGCCCATGCGCAAGGTATAGACGATGATGCCCTTGCCTCGCGGCTCCAGCGCCACCAGGCGCTCGCGGGTGTGCATCACCACGCGGCCCAGCGCGATGCGGCCGGCCTCCGCCAGCGCTTCGCGGATCACGGTATAAGCCTCGATGCCGCTGTCTTCGTTGGGGACCAGGTAATAGGGATCGTTCCAATAGAGCCGGTCGATCTCCTTCTCGTCGACGAAGCGGTCGATGTCGATGGTGCGGGTGGTTTCCAGCTTGACCGCGCTCAATTCCTCATTGTCCAGGATCACATATTTGTTCTTGGCGATCTCATAGCCTTTGACCAGGTCGGCGCGCTCCACCGGGCCGGTGTCGGGATCGGTCGGCACCATGCGGATGTGGTTGTTGGTTTCGGGGTTGAGCAGATGAAAGGAGATGTCGCGCGTCTTGGTGGTGGCGCCGTAAAGCGCGACCGGACAGGAGACCAGGGACAATCTGAGTTGCCCCTGCCAGGTCGGGCGGGCCGACAGATGCGGGTCGTTGGAATTGGCCGGCTTGTGATGGCCCCTGGCGGTGGCCGCCTTGTGGGTGTGAGCCTTGCGTCTGGCGGGCTTGGCTTTCTTCCTGGCGGCCATGGCAATTTCTCCGGGAACCGGAACGGAAACGCCAGGACGGACCTATGTTTCCAGAAAGGACCGCCATGCCCGCCAAAAAGAAGAAAGCCGTCCGCCGCGTTTTGAAAAAATCCGCCGCCCGCAAGGCCTTGGCGAAATACCAGTCCATGCGGGATTTCGCCATCACCGCCGAACCCAGCGGGCGCGGGAGCAGGGTCAAGCCATCGAAGCGTCTGCGCTATGTGATCCAGAAACATGCCGCCACGCGGCTGCATTATGATTTCCGCCTGGAATGGAACGGAACCTTCCGCTCCTGGGCGGTGACGCGCGGGCCTTCGCTCGATCCGGCCGACAAGCGGCTGGCGGTGGAAGTCGAAGACCATCCCCTCGATTACGGCGACTTCGAAGGCACCATTCCCAAGGGCCAGTATGGCGGCGGCACGGTGATGCTGTGGGACCGCGGCTATTGGGACCCGGAGGGGGATGTGGACGCCATGCTCAAAAAGGGTGATCTCAAATTCGCCCTGGACGGGGAAAAGCTGCATGGCGGCTGGGTGCTGGTGCGCATGCGCGGCGACAAGTTCAGGGGCAAGCGCAACAACTGGCTGTTGATCAAGCACCACGACACATTCGCCCGCGACGGCAAGGGCGATGCCATTCTTTCCAAGGATCATTCGGTCGCCTCGGGCCGCGTCATGTCCGCGATCGAGAAGGGCGGCGGCAAAAAGCCCAAGCCTTTCATGCGGGCGAAAGCCTTCAAGGCCGATGCGGTGTGGAATTCGAAGCAATCGGACGGCGACAGCGAAGACCCCGAGCCGATGAAAGCCAAATCCGTAAAGCCCCGGACCATCGCGCGCCTTCCCGCCTTCGTGGCGCCGCAGCTCTGCCGGCCGGTCGACCGGCCGCCCGGCGGCGCGGGCTGGGTGCATGAGGTCAAGTTCGACGGCTATCGCATGCAGCTGCGGGTGGCGGACGGCAAGGCGAAGCTTCTCACCCGCAAGGGTTTGGACTGGACGAAAAAATTCACCGCCATCGCCAGGGCGGGCGCGAAGCTGCCCGATGGCATCATTGATGGCGAAATCTGCGCCTTGAATCACAATGGCGCGCCGGATTTCGCGGGCCTGCAGGCGGCCTTGTCCGACGGCAAGACCGATTCCCTGATCTTCTTCGCCTTCGATCTTCCGTTCGCGGCGGGAGAAGATTTGCGCCCCCTCCCCCTCACCGAACGCAAGCAAAAGCTGGCTGCGCTTCTGGGAAAAAGCACCGCGTCTCTGCGCTATGCCGAGCATTTCACCAGCGGCGGCGACGCCGTCCTGTTGTCGGCCTGCCGGATGGAATTGGAAGGCATCGTCTCCAAGCGCGCCGATGCGCCTTACACATCCGGGCGCGGCGACACCTGGACCAAGGCCAAATGCCGCGCCGGACATGAAGTGGTGCTGGGCGGCTGGGCGACCACCGACGGCAAATTCCGCTCGCTGCTGGTGGGCGTCCATCGCGGCGACCATCTGGCCTATGTCGGGCGGGTCGGCACCGGCTATTCCGCGCCCAAGGTGAAAAGCCTGATGCCGCGATTGCAGGAAATGGCCGCCAAAGACTCGCCCTTCGGCGGCAGGAATGCGCCGCGTCACGAACCTGGCGTGCATTGGCTGAAGCCGAAGCTGGTGGCGGAAATAGAATTCGCGGGCTGGACGGGCGACGGCATGGTGCGCCAGGCTGCCTTCAAGGGCTTGCGCGCCGACAAGCCCGCCGAGGAAGTGGAGGCCGAAACGCCCCAAAAGACCAAGACACTGGCTTCTCCGAAGCCCGCGAAGGCGGCGCCGGCAAAAGCGCGCGCGAAACGCGAAGCGGTGGTGATGAACATTCCCATCTCCCATCCCGACAAGGCGCTGTGGCCCGATGCGGGCGACGGCGAGCCGGTGACCAAGCTGGAACTGGCGCGCTATTACGAAGCGATGGGCGAGTGGATGCTGCCTCATATCAAGGGCCGGCCCTGCTCCATCGTGCGCGCGCCCGACGGTATCGCCGGCGAGCGCTTCTTCCAGCGTCACGCCATGCCCGGGCAATCCAACCTGCTCGCCCAAGTGAAAGTATCGGGCGACCGCAAGCCCTACCTGCAGATCGACCGCGTGGAAGCGCTGGCCGCGGTGGCGCAGTCGGGCGGATTGGAGTTGCACCCCTGGAATTGCGCGCCGGACCATCCCGACACGCCGGGACGGTTCGTTTTCGACCTCGACCCCTCGCCCGGCCTTGGGTTCGATGATGTCGTCGCGGCGGCAAAGGAATTGAAGGCGCGGTTGGAAGACCTGGGACTGGTCCCTTTCGCCAAGACCACGGGCGGCAAGGGCCTGCATGTGGTGACGCCCTTTTCGGCGGGAAAAAGCATCGGCTGGAAGGAGGCCAAGACCATCGCCCGGGAAATCTGCGCCCGCATGGCGGCGGACAGTCCGGACAAATACCTGGTCAACATGTCCAAGGAAAAACGGCGCGGAAAAATCTTCCTCGACTATCTGCGCAACGATCGCATGGCGACGGCGGTGGCGCCCCTGTCGCCGCGCGCCCGGGATGGCGCCACCGTCTCCATGCCGCTGGAGTGGAGCGCGGTGAAGAAGGGCCTCGACCCGAAGCGTTTCACCATCCGCACCGTGCCCGCCTCGATCGCCAGGAGCGCGGCCTGGAAGGATTACGCCAAAGCGGAAAAGCCGCTCTTGCCGATCTTGAAAAAACTGGCGGCCTGAAGCGCTATTTCGCATCCAGGGTGGTGA
>JAFKFF010000261.1 GCA_017307315.1 Alphaproteobacteria bacterium | reverse complement strand
TGCGCTGATACCGGTTGATGTCGCCCCATGGCGTCTTCCAGGTTCCGAAATCGGCGGTGAGCTTGTCGACCGCCGCCGACAGGCTCTGCAGCCGGTCTTCGGAAGAGGCCTTGTGCGCCAAGTAATCGACATAGTCTTCCCGGATCCCCGCGGCCCGCATCGGGCGGATCTTCCGGTTGAAGAGATCTTCACCCCAGAAGATCGCGATCGAGTTGGCGACGGAATCCACCCCCCATTTGTAATCCCAGGTTTTCAGGACGCCAATCGGCTCGGCCAGCTTCGCCTTCAGAGGACTGGAGGCGGGAAGCGCTTCATAGTCCTTCACCAGGACGGGCACCATTTCGGCAAAGGCCGGCTGGTAGGGATCGAAAGCCGTCTTGATCAGCGACTGGGGCGTCATGTCCTTGGTTCCGGTCAGCACCTTCACCATGTGGACGCCGCGCGGATTTTCCCCCGATGCATCCATGTATTTGGGGAATTTGGACATGTCGACGGTGTTGGGGCCTGCCGCGTTTTGCGGCGTGTTGTTGCTGTTGAACACCCAGCCCGAGCCCGGATTGACCACATGGGGAATATCGTCGACGGGAGTCATCCCCTTCCAGTCGGTGGCTGGATCGGAACCGTCCACCGGCTTGGTGTAGTCGAAGCGGTTGTCGCGCAGCGGCACGAATTGCGGCAGCAGTAGCGCGAAATTACCCTTGTCATCGGCATAAAGCGTGTCGTTCGATGAGTTGGCCTTGTGATCCGCAACCTTCATATATTCGGCGAAGGTCTTGGCCTTGGTGCGGCCGAAGGACTGTTCCAGGGCGTCGATGGGCTTGTTCATGATCGAAAGCGCGATCCACTTGCCGTCGGCCTCGCGCACGATCGGGCCGTGTTTGGTGAAGTAGCCGGTGAAGGTCTTCTTCGCCATGCTGCCATTGGCGGCCTTGTATTCGATGGTGATGTTCTTCACCGTGACCGGCCGTTCCTCATTGCCGTATTTATAGAAATACTTGCCGTCCTTCTGGGTGACGGTCTCGGCGAACTCGTCGGTCGTGTCGGCGGAACTCGTCGTGTGCATCCAGCCCAGATGCTCGTTGAAGCCCTGATAGAGGAAGGGCTGGCCCCAAGTGGCAGCACCATAGGCGTTCAGCCCCTCGTCGCTGGTCATCTGCACGACGGCGCGGAAATAGAAAGAGGTGTGCGGATTGATCCAGAGCAGCGCGTGGCCGTCCTTGGTCACTTTGGGTCCGACGGCGATGCCGTTGGAGCCGACCGGTTCGACATAGGACGTCGCCGCCGATGCTGCCTTCGGTGAAGGACAGCGCCATCCAGGGTTCGTAATGGGTGATATATTTGGGCTTCACATTGGGATGGCTGGCCAGGAAGAAGTTGAGGCCGTCGGCCCAGCCGATCATGATCTTCTTCAGATATTCCGGACTCTTGGCATAGTCGGCTTTCAGGACTTCCGGGTCGATGAACAGGCGCTGGCGCAAATCGCTCCAGATCGCCTTCTCGCCGTCCGCGCGCGCTGTCAGGCCCAGATTGGTGGCATAATTGGTTTCGACACGGTTGAAATCGTCTTCCGCCTGGGCATAGACCATGCCGAACACCGCATCGGCGTCGGTGTGGCCTTTGACGTGGGCGATGCCGTATGTATCGCGCGTGATCTGAATTTTTCCGGCAATGGCTTTCAGCCGGGCGTCGTCCGCGCCCGCCGCATGCGCCGGCAGAACCGCGAGCGTGACGAAGAGCGCAGCCGTTCCCATGAGGCGCGCACACAGATAATCCATGAAATCCTCCCCTAGATTTATGCTTATGGTTGTGTTTGTGGCCGGGACGATGCCCCTTTAGCCTGTTGCTTTCAATAGCCGCCGGGGTCTGGCGCCGTCCGAGACATGGGATAGAGTGCCAGGAATGTCCGCCAATCCGACCGCCGCGCAACGCCGTGCCCAGGCCGAGCAGGACGCTCGCTGGCTGAATCTTCCGCTTTCCGGCCCCGGTGACCCGGCGTCAGTCGCGGCGCACGTCCGGCATCTGGCCAAGCTGATGGGCGGGACGCGCCGGGCCTCGGCGGCGGCCGCGGCGGCGCATTGGGGCCAGCTTTACGACCGGTCCGTTTCTCGGGATTTCGCGCTGGCCTGCCGGGAAGGCTGCGCCCATTGCTGCTGCCAGATCGTCCTGGTTTATGCGCCGGAGGCGTTTCGCATTGCGGCGCAAGTCGGTGACCGCGCCGAGACGATAGCTGCCATGCAAAAAACGGCCGGTACGTGGAGCGAAGCGTCGTCGCGTTCCGCCAATGCCCGCACGACCTGCCCCTTGCTCTCGGACTGCCGCTGCTCGATCTATGACAGCCGCCCGCTCAATTGCCGCGCCTTCGTGGCGATCGACGTGCGCGAATGCATATCGACCTTCGTGATGATGGGAAAATTCGCCGTGCGCATGCCGGTCCCCGTCACCAATCTGCGGACCTTCTGTCATATGTTGATGATGGCCGCGCTCCGGCTGGCCGGAAAAGACATTGCGCTTTACGAGATGAACGCCGCCGTCGGCCGCATTCTGGAAACACCGGACGCCGAGGCACGCTGGCTTGCGGGCGAGGATATTCTCCGCGGACTGGCGCAGGACGTGCCCCTCGCGCCGGAGATCGAAGCGGAGATAGAGCGCCTTGCCGCCTTGGCGGCCCCCATCGCGGTACGCGCATGATCACGGCCTTGATTTCCGCGCTTGTCACCCTTTTCGTGGTGATCGATCCCATCGGCCTGGGACCGATCTTCCTGGGTCTCACGACAGGACTTCCGCAAAATCTGAAGCGAAAGATCGGGCTGGAAGCCTGTGTGATAGCCTTTTTCGTCCTGGCCGGTTCGGCGCTTTTCGGCGACTGGCTCCTGACCAAGCTGGGGATTTCGTTGGCCGCGTTCCGCATCGCGGGCGGGCTGCTCCTGTTCGCCATCGCTTTCGAGATGGTGTTCGAGCGCCGGGTTGAGCGGAAGGCCGATCAATCGGTGGGCGCCCACGCCCATATCGCGGCTTTTCCCCTTGCAATTCCCCTGATGGCGGGGCCCGGCGCGATCACCGCCATGGTGCTTCTGGCGGGGCGCATGAATGGCGTCATGGGACTGTCCTTGCTGATCGCCGCGATGGCGGCGATGCTGCTGGCGGCTTATGCCGTGTTCCTGACATCATCTTATTTGGAACGATTTCTAGGCACGCAGGGCCAAGCTGTCTTCGGCCGCCTCTTGGGCGTCCTGTTGGCCGCACTCGCCGTGCAATATGTCGCCGATGGCGTTCTGGCGCTCGGCGCCAGTCTTACCTGACCGTCACGATCCGGTTTCGACATTCCTTGGCGGAGCCCGCCCAAATCACCTAGCATCGGTCGAACTTTGGGGGTTGGAGGGGACATGACTCTTTCACGGCGTGCCGTTTTGGCGAATGGTGTGGCGGCCTTGGCGATGGCGCCGGGCCTGGCGCGGGCCGCGGTGGACGCGGGCGCGCTGCACAAGCGGCTTTTGTGCCTGGACACCCATCTCGACATGCCCGCCAATCTGGCGCGGCCCGGTTGGGACGTCATGCAGCGTCACAAGGTCGAGGAGGACTTCACCCAGGTTGACTACCCCCGCGCGGTCGAAGGCGGACTGAAGGGCGGCTTCTTTGCCATCTATACGCCCCAGGCGCCGGTGACGCCCGAAGGCATGAGCGCCATGCGCGACGCCGCCTTCCTTCGCGCCGCGGAAATCCGGGAAATGGTCGCGGCGCATCCGGACAAGTTCGAACTTGCCTTCCGGGCCGAGGATGCCAAGCGCATTTCCTCCCAAGGAAAGATCGTCGTCTATCAGTCGATCGAGAATTCCGGAATTCTGGGCAACGATCCGACCCTGCTCAGAAGCTTTCACAAGCTGGGCGTGCGGATGGCGGGCCCGGTTCACTTCCTCAACAACCAGTTCGGCGATTCCGCCACCGACAAGAAGAAATGGGGTGGCCTTTCGCCCTTGGGCAAGGAGTTCGTCAAGGAAGCGAACGATCTGGGCGTCATACTGGATTCCAGCCACGCCTCCGACGACGTGTTCGACCAGATGCTGGAACTGTCGCGCGCGCCCATCATCTGTTCCCATTCCAGTTGCCGCGCCATCAACAATCATCCCCGCAATCTGGACGATGCCCGCATCAAGAAGCTGGCCGCCAAGGGCGGGACGATCCAGATGAATTCCGTCTACCTGATCACGGTCCCGCGCAATCCCGAACGCGCCAAGGCGGAAACGGCCATCTCGGACAAGCTGGAGAATCTGAGCGGCCTCACCCCCGCCCAGGCAACCGCGGTGGTGCGCCAGGCCGCCGCCGATACCAAGGCGTTGGACCGCAAATATCCCGCGCCCCGTGCCACCCTCGACGATTACATGAAGCACATCCTGCATGCGCTCGATCTGGTAGGCCCCGATCATGTCGGCATCGGCGCCGACTGGGACGGCGGCGGCGGCGTGGCCGGTCTGGAAGACATCACTGCGATCCCCAGGATCACCGAGCGCCTGGTCAAGGCCGGTTACACCGAAGCCCAACTCCAGAATTTCTGGGGTGGCAATGCCTTGCGGGTGCTCAGCAAGGCTTACGACGCGCGGAAGAAGGCTTGACGGAGAAACCGGGCCTCGCTTTCGAGGCCGGTTGCGAGATCTCCCATCAAGCCGGTTCCACGGCACGGGCGGGGTAATCGGTATACCCCGAGGCGCCGCCGGAATAGAAAGTCGTTGCATTCCATTCGTTGAGCGGCGCCCCTTCGCGGAAGCGCGCCACCAAGTCCGGATTGGCGATGGCGAGCTTTCCGAATGCGACGGCATCGGCAACGCCCTCCGACAAAGCCTCTGAGGCACTTTCGAAGGAAAAGCCTTCATTGGCGATATAGGCGCCGCCGAAAGCGTCCTTGATCGCCGGACCGATGGAATCGGGTTGCCGCTTCTCGCGCGCGCACAGAAAAGCGAGCCCGCGCCTGCCCAACTCCCGCGCGACATAGGTAAAGGTGGCGCGCGCATCGCTGTCGCCCATGTCGTGACTGTCCATCCGGGGTGCCAGGTGCATGGCGACACGGTCGGCGCCCCAGACTTCGGCGCAGGCATCGGCGACCTCCAGCATCAGGCGCGCGCGCTTTTCCCGCGTGCCGCCATAGGCGTCGTCACGCTGATTGGTGGAATCCTGAAGGAACTGGTCCAGCAGGTAGCCATTGGCGCCATGGATCTCGACGCCATCGAAGCCGGCCCGGCGGGCATTTTCCGCCCCGCGCCGGTAAGCGGCGACGATGCCGAGAATCTCCGCGCTGTCGAGCGCGCGGGGCGTGACATAGGCCCGTTCGGGCCGCACCAGGCTGACATGGCCTTTCGGCTTTATCGCGCTGGGCGCTTCCGGCAGGGCGCCATCCAGGAACATCGGATCGGAGATGCGCCCGACATGCCAAAGCTGCAGCAGCATATGGCCGCCTTTTTCATGCACGGCGCGGGTGATTTTGCTCCAGCCTTCGGTCTGCTCGTCCGACCAGATGCCCGGGGTTGCCGCATAGCCCACGCCCATGGGGCTGACGCTGGTCGCTTCCGAGATGATCAGGCCAAAACCGGCGCGCTGGGTGTAATATTTCAGCGCCAAGTCGCTGGGCACGCGGCTGTCGGGATGGGCGCGCGAACGGGTCAACGGCGCCATCACGATGCGGTTGGGCAGGCTCAGGGCGCCCACCTTCAGCGGATCGAACAAAGTCGGCATGAGGTTCTCCGGCAAATAGCGAGCCAAAGAATTAGGAAGCCCTTCTGCCGGCTACAACTGCGCCGGGGACAGGGTCTTTTTTTAAGACCCCCATCTGTCTTCCTTAGGCAAGCCTTCGAAAGGCATCTTCCCCCGTCAGGCCTTCGGCCACGGGGGAAGCAAGCCGGCGGCTGATAATAGCTCCTTAGGCGAGGCGCTTGATCGCATCCGTCAGCCGGGCTGCCAGGGTCGCGGCCTCGGCCCGCTTTTCGCGCTGCTCCGCGAGCACGTCTTCCGGCGCCCGCGACACGAATTGCTGGTTGGAGAGCTTGGCATCGAACCGGGCGATTTCCTCTTGCGCCTTCTTCAAGTCCTTCTCCAGACGGCCTCGTTCCTTGGCGAAGTCAATGACATCGCCCAAGGGCAAAGCCACGGTCGCCTCTTCCAGGACGAATTGCGCCGAACCTTTGGGGATGGCATCCGCGGCCTCGGCGCTGGTCAGCCGCGCCAGCGACAGGATGACGTCGCGATTGCGGCCAAGCCGCTCTTTGGCAGTCTCGTCGGCGCCGGTCAGCAGAAGCTGAATCTTCGCCCCTGCCGGCACGTTCATTTCCGCGCGCACCGATCGCACGCCCTTGATCAATTCGATCACCCAGGACATTTCGGCGCTGGCGGCGTCGGCGCCTTCGATTGCTTTGGCTTTCGGCCATTCGGCCAGGATCAGCAAGCTGTCGCGCGCCGTTTCGCTGGTGCGGGCCCAAAGCTCTTCGGTGATGAAGGGCATGAAAGGATGCAGAAGCTTCAGGATCTGGTCGCGCGCCCAGGCCGTGGTGGCGCGGGTTTCGGCCTTCGCCGCTTCATTGCCGCCCTGGAAGATCGGCTTGGTGATCTCGACATACCAGTCGCAGAAGATGTCATAGACGAAATGATAGGCGGTGCTGGCGGCATCGTTGAAGCGTTGCGCCTCGATCATCGCGGTGACATCGCGTATGGCGGCGACGGTCTCGCTCACGATCCAGACGTTGACGGTCTCGCGCACGCCCGCCGGATCGAAGCCCGGCACGGTGACGCAGCCATTCATCTCGCAGAAGCGCGAGGTGTTCCACAATTTGGTGGCGAAGTTGCGGCCCGACTCCACGCGGGTGGGACCGATGCGCATGTCCCGGTTCTGCCCCGCCGTCAGCGCCAGGGTGATGCGCAGGGCATCGGCGCCATATTCATCGATCAAGGTCAGGGGATCGACCACATTGCCCTTGGTCTTGGACATTTTCGCGCCCTGCTCGTCCAGGACGCGGTTGTGAATGAGGACGGTCTTGAAGGGCACGTCGCCCATGAAATGCAGGCCCATCATCATCATCCGCGCCACCCAGAAGAAGATGATGTCGAAGCCGGTCACCAGCACGCTGGTGGGATAGAAGCGGGCGAGGTCCGCGGTCTTGTCCGGCCAGCCCAGAGTCGA
>JAFKFF010000260.1:5915-8038 GCA_017307315.1 Alphaproteobacteria bacterium | reverse complement strand
CTGCTTTTCCTGAAGGACATCCATATCCGCTTCGGCAACACCGTGCTGCTCGACGGCGCGGAGTTGAGCGTGGGCGAGGGCGAACGGCTCTGCCTGGTGGGGCGCAACGGCTCGGGAAAATCGACCCTGCTCAAGATCGCGGCCGGAATGATCGAGGCCGATAGCGGCGAGCATTTCGCCCAGCCCGGCGCCACCATCCGCTATCTGCCGCAGGAGCCCAACCTGGCGGGTTATGCCACCACCCACGATTATGTCGAAGCCGGATTGCAGCCGGGGGACGATCCCAATCGCGCCTATTATCTTCTGGGGCATCTGGGCCTGACGGGCCAAGAAGAACCCGCGAACCTTTCCGGCGGCGAGGCGCGGCGCGCGGCGCTGGCGCGCGTGCTGGCGCCCAGGCCCGATATCCTTTTGCTGGACGAGCCGACCAACCATCTCGACCTGCCGGCCATCGAGTGGCTGGAAAGCGAGCTGAAGTCTTTACGCTCGGCGCTGGTGCTGATCAGCCATGACCGGCGCTTCCTGGAAAATCTTTCCCGCGCCGTGGTGTGGCTGGATCGCGGGCAGACGCGGCGGCTGGACCAGGGTTTTGCCGCCTTCGAGAATTGGCGCGATGCCGTGCTGGAGCAGGAAGACGTCGAGCGGCACAAGCGCGACCGCAGAATCGCCAACGAACTGGACTGGCTGGCCCATGGCCGCAGCGCCCGGCGCAAGCGCAACCAGGGCCGGCTGGCCCGGCTCAACGCGCTGCGCAAGGGACGGCGCGAGGAACTGAAGAGCCTGGGCACCGTCAAGATGGAAGCGATGGAGGGCGGCAATTCCGGCACCAAGGTGATCGATGCCAAGGGCGTCGCCAAAAGCTTCGGCGAAAAACTCGTGATCCGGGACTTCACCTTGCGTATCCATCGCGGCGACCGCATCGGCATCGTCGGTCCCAACGGCGCGGGCAAGACCACGTTGATCAAGCTCCTGACCGGCGAGATTTCGCCCGATGCGGGCAACATCAAGCTGGGCACGGGACTGGAGATGGCCAAGCTGGACCAGAACCGCGCCGCGCTGCATCCCGAGGACAGCCTTGCCGATGCGCTGACCGGCGGGGGCGGCGAAACCGTCTTTGTCGGCGGCAGGCCGCGTCATGTGATGAGTTACATGCAGGATTTCCTGTTCACGCCCGCCCAGGCGCGCACACCGGTGAAGGTCCTGTCGGGCGGCGAGCGGGCGCGGCTGCTGCTGGCGAAGCTTTTTGCGTTGCCTTCCAACTTTTTGGTGCTGGACGAGCCCACCAACGACCTGGATCTGGAAACGCTGGACCTGCTGGAAGAAACGGTGGGCGATTATCCCGGCACCGTGCTGGCGGTGAGCCACGATCGCGACTTTCTCGACCGCGTGGCGACCCTCATCGTGATGGCCGAAGGCGATGGCCGGTTTCTGGCCTATGCCGGCGGCTATTCCGACATGGTGGCGCAGCGCGGCGAAGGCGTCGGCAGGAAACAGCCCGAGGCGAACGCGGACGGCGAACGCAAAGAGGCCACGCCCCGCCCGCGCCCGACCCGGGAAACCGCGCCGAAATTGTCTTTCTCCGACCAGCATGCGCTGAAAACCCTGCCGGAGCGGATCGAGGCGAAAAACCGGGACATCGCGGCGCTGCAGGCGGAACTTTCCGATGCCGGACTTTATGCGCGCGACCCGGAAAAATTCGCCAAGCTTTCCCGGCGTTTGGCGGAAGCTGCGGCCGCGCGCGATGCCGACGAGGAGCTTTGGCTGGCGTTGGAGATGAAGCGCGAAGCGCTGGAAAGCTGATACGTCACCCAAAATTCGCCGAATTGCCGGAACGCGGTTCCAATCCACCCGTTTCCTATAGCGGTTGAATTGGGGTTGCCCCATGAAGCGCGTGATGATTGCAGCTTTCGCAGGCGGCGCGGCCATGATGATCGGCGGCGCGCTGGGCGCGGTGTCGAACCAAAGCCACCATCCTTCGCCCAAGGCCATCGTCGATGCCAATGGCGGGGTGATCAATCCCATGATCGCGGGCCAGGCGATGTTGCCGGGCCGCAACCTGCTGGAAAATATTTCGGCCTCGCCCGACCACACCATGCTGGCGGCGGCGATGCGCGAGTCCGGCG
>JAFKFF010000260.1:0-5909 GCA_017307315.1 Alphaproteobacteria bacterium | reverse complement strand
CGCGCGAAATGCAGCAGGACAAGGCGCGCCTCGCCCGCCTGATGAGCTATCTGGTGGGGCCGGGAAAATATGACAGCCAGGCGCTGCTGCGTGCGATTGGCGAGGGCGGCGGCCAGGCCAAGCTTCGTACCGTCGAGGGCGGCGTGCTGGTGGCGCGGATGAACGGGCCCACCAACGTGATCCTGATGGACGAGAAGGGCGCCACGGCCGACATCGCCATCTATGATGTCTATGGCAGGAACGGCGTTCTGCATGTCGTCGACCATGTGCTGGAGCCGGGCATGGCTTCGCGGCAGTTGGCGGAACGCTGATCCGGTCCGTCCGAAATGAAAAAGCCGCGGGAGCGATCCCGCGGCTTTTCGTTTGGCTCTGCGATGACGTTACTGGGGGTTGGGATTGGTCCAGTTCGCCAGATAATCGGCCAGCGCCTGCGGCGTCTGGCTGCGGGCGGTGGAAAGCGCGAAGACGCGCTCGCCATTGATCACTTTGTTGGTCTTGGGATCGACCACAAGCACCGTGGGCACGCCCTTCAGGCGGGTGTTGTAGCCGTAGCGGGCGCCGATCTGGGCGTTCTTGTCGAAGCGGCCGACATCGACCAGCGCGACTTCATAATGGGCGTCGATGAACTTCTTCATCTCCGGCACCTCCATCAGATTGTGCAGGATGATGCAGTCCGGGCACCAATTGCCGCCCAGATCGATGAGCAGCAGCTTGTTGTTCTTCTTGGCCCGCGCCAGCGCGTCGTCCACGACTTTGTCGGCGTTGGCGTCTTCGTCATAGACATGCTTCTCCACGATCGGCAGTTCGGCCATCGTGGCGAAGGGCATCTTCGGCGCCGGGTCGGCGGACGCCGTGCCGGCAAAGCCAGTCAGGGCGGCAGCGGCGAAAAGCAGGACATGCAGTTTACGCATCAGTTCGTCTCCAATCCCCGGCCTTTGAGCAGGGCTTCAATCTCCGGATCGCGGCCACGGAAACTCCGATAGGCCTCTGTGAAATCGCGCGTTCCGCCGGATGAATAAATATCATCATGTAGTTTCTTTGCAATTACAGGAGAAAATATGTTGTTTTCTTCGGTGAACGCTCCGAAGCCGTCGGCATCCAGCACTTCCGACCATAAATAAGCATAATAACCCGCGCTGTATCCCTCGCCGGAAAAGATATGCCCGAAATGCGGGGCAGAATGGCGTGGAACGATGGCATCCGGCATGGCGATGGAGACCAGGGTGGCGGCCTCCAGCGCGGCGGGATCGTAATTCTCCAGTTTCTGACTGTGGAAATCCATGTCGAGAAAGGCGGAGGCCAGGAATTCCACCGTCTGGAAACCCTGGTTGAAATGCCGGGCCGCTTCCAGCTTCTCCATCAGCGATTGCGGCAAGGCTTCGCCGGTCTGCCAATGGCGGGCGAACCGGGAGAGAACCTCCGGCTCTTCCAGCCAGTGCTCGTAGAGCTGCGACGGCAATTCGACGAAATCGCGCGCCACATTGGTGCCCGAGAGACGCGGATAGCGCACCTGAGACAGAAGCCCGTGCAGGGCGTGGCCGAACTCGTGAAACACCGTGCGCGCATCGTCGAACGAAAGCAGCGCCGGGTCGGCCTTGACGAAATTGCAATTGTTGAGAACCAGCGGAAGGACATCGCCGTCCAGGCTCTGCTGATCGCGCAGCGACGACATCCAGGCGCCGCCCTGCTTGCCGGGCCGCGCGAAATAATCGCCGTAAAAAAGACCGACCGGTTTTTCGCCGCGCCGCACGTCCCACACCCGGACATCGGGATGATAGGCGCGGACATCGGCGCGGGGATGGAAGGTGATGCCGAAGAGCCGGGTGGCGGTGTCGAAAGCCGCGGCGATGACATTGTCCAGCGCCAGATAGGGCTTGAGCATATCCTCGTCGAAGGCGTAGCGGCGCTGGCGCAGCTTTTCCGCGTAATAGCGCCAGTCCCACGGCGCCAGCGCGAAATTGCCGCCTTCCTCCGCCACCAGCGTCTGCAGATCTTCGCGCTCCTTCTCCGCGCGCTTCAGGGCGGGTGCCCAAACCTTGTCCAGCAGCGCGCGGGCGCGGGCCGGCGTTCCCGCCATGCTGTCGGCCAGCTTGTAGGCGGCATAAGTCTCGTACCCCAGCAACGCGGCTTTTTCGGCGCGCAGCTTCAAGGTCTCCGCCATCACGGCGGTGTTGTCGTGGCCGCCGGGATTGGCGCCGCGGCGAACCCAGGCCTTGAACAGCTTCTCGCGCAGCGCGCGGTCGCTCGCGGATTGCAGGAAGGGCTCGATGCTGGAGCGCGACAGGGTGACGGCATAGGGCGCATCCACGTTCCGCGCGCGCGCGGTCGCCGCAAGCGCCTCGCGCAAGGAGGTGGGCACGCCTGCAACCTGCTCCTCGCTTAAGGGTTCGACATAGTCCTCTTCATCCACCAGTACATTCTGGGCGAAGGTGGCGGAAAGCGTGGCCAGGCGCTGGCTGATGGCGTCGATGCGGGCGCGGTCTTCACCCGAAAGCCGCGCGCCCGCCCGCACGAAATCCAGATGGATGCGTTCCAGCAGCCGCAAGGATTCGGCATTGAGGCCGAGCTCGGCGCGGCGCCGCCACACCGCATCCAGCCGCTGAAACAGAGCGGCGTTCAAGTAGATGCCGTTCCAATGGGCGGAAAGCTTGGGTGCCATCTCCAGCTCGATCGCCTGCAAGGCTTCGTTGGTGGCCGATCCGGCGAACGTCGAGAAGACCGCATCGACCCGCGCCAGGCGCTTTCCGCTGCGCTCGAGCGCAACCGCCGTGTTGGCGAAGCCGGGCGGCGCGGGGTCGTCCGCGATGTGCGCGATCTCGGCTTGATGCTGGGCAAGCGCGGCTTCGTAAGCGGAGGTGAAATGCGCCGGCTGAATGCGGTCCAGCGGCGGCGTGCCGAAAGGGCCGGCCCAGTCTTCCAGAAGCGGGTTCACTTGATCTCCCAGGTGATGGTGATATCGGCATCGACGCTCTGCTCACCCAAGGCCACCGGAACGGCCTTGTCGCGCACCATCATCGGGGCGGCATACATCGGCCGGGGTGGCATCCCGCCGCCGCTTTCGCTGATGGAAAGAATCGCGCCCAGGCTGACACCCGCCGCCTTGGCGAAGGTCTCCGCTTTCAGGCGCGCTTCCTCGACCGCGGCCGAGCGGGCTTTCGCCAGAAGGGCGGCATCGTCGCGGATGGAAAAGCTGAGGCCGTTCATCTGATTGGCACCCGCGGAAACCAGCGCGTCCAGAACCGTCCCCACCTTCTTCACGTCCTCCAGGCGGACCTCGACCTGGTTGTTGGCCTGATAGCCGGTAATGCGGGGGGCTTCGCCATTGCCGTTGGCATATTGGGGAGAGATGGAAAAGTTGGACGTCTGAATATCCTTGTCCGGCACGCCTTGCTTTTTCAGCGCCGCCATCACCGCCTGCATGCGGGTGGTGTTGGCAGCCAGCGCGGCGGCGGCGGTAGGAGCCTGCGCGTGCACGCCGGCGGAAACCATGGCGGTGTCCGGCACCGCCCGGGCCTCGCCGTGCCCTGCCATGGTGATGATCCGGGGGCTGGGCGGGGTTTGCGCCCCTGCGATTTGCGGGACGGCGAAGAGGGCGGTGGCCAGGACCATCCAGAATAGGCTGCGCATGAAAATCTCCTTCCAAGTCAAGCCAATGCTAGGAAAGCGGCAAGGCGGAACTTGGGCAATTGATGATTTCGCCGGCCCTGTTATACCCGGCGCAGGGGCCTGTAGCTCAGTTGGTTAGAGCTGACCGCTCATAACGGTTAGGTCGCAGGTTCGAGTCCTGCCGGGCCCACCACTGTTAAGTATTTGATATTATTGGATAATATAAATCCGTACACAGATCGAATTGTACCGACGTTTCCGCAGCTTGCGCAAGACAGGTGCATCGTCAGCGCGGTCTCAGCTGAGACAAAGCCTGGAATCATTGGCGGAAAGCGGCGTTTGTCTCAGCCCTCACAAAAAGTTTTCCTGAATTCCTGAGCATACTCTGGTGGAGACTGGTTCGAACTCTCCGAGAGATTGGTTCGAGTCCGATGCGATCAACCTGGTGAGACGCGGTTCGAATTCACATAACTGCTAGGCAGCCACTCAGAGTCGTGCAGAGACCACCAGCCGTTTCGTTCGAACCACGTTTTTCGCAGCGCGGCGGATAAAGTGCCTCCTATTGGGCCTATTTCAGCGAATGCTGGAGGTCTGGCAGTCTCTGGCCCTCTTCCAGACCGACGATTTCAGGCTTCATCGACCGATTGTCTCAGGCCGCCCGAAAACTTTTCTCGGTGCCGACTATGGAATTAGGCGGAGACGGGTTCGACACCGTGCTGAGACCGGTTCGAGATCCCAAGCATCTTGCGTTGCTTGGCCCAGCTTGGCGGCAAATCGGCCAGACGGGTAATGCCAATACCGCGAGGCAGCCGGCCGGCGACCAGCGCCTCTATGATGTCGGGTGCCACGAATGCCAGTGAGATCAGCATGTGGATCGACCGCTTGCTCCGCTGCTCCCGCGCGGCCAACGCTTCGGTATCTAGGACCTGACCTGAGACCAGTTCGTTGAGCCATTGCCGACCCAGAGCTACGGCTTTCACGATGCTGACGCGAACCTCCGAGCGGACGGGACGCCCATCCCTTCTTGAATCTGTGTGCGGAAGTAAGATTTTCCGTTTGGGCCGTTTGGATTTGAGAGTCCAGGGAATCTCAAACTGTACCTTCCCAAGCCGAGCAGCGATCTCGCCGGTCAATTTTACAACAATCTGCGGCCTCTCCACGATAACCCGAGCGACGCAGAGATCGATGAGACGGCGCTGTTGGTCTTGTTCTGAGAGAGGCTCGGCGGATGGCGGGATTACGTCTAGCGCCTTGAGAGCCGTTATGAGCCGTCCTTCAATCTCCGCCGCGGGAATCCGGTGAAGGGTGCCGGCCTCGGACTTTCGTCCTTCGATGAGAAGCCTGCAGATGTAATAGCGGTATCGAATACCTTTCTTGGTGGAATAGGTTGGTGACATCCGGTTACCCCGGTCGTCGAAAAGCTTGCCGACCAACAAGGTCCGGTTTGCAGATCGTTGGACGTGGCAGACTTGGGCATTGGCGCCCAGCTGGACCTGAACGGCATCAAAGAGGTCTTGTGACAACAAGGCGTCGTGCTCGCCAGGATAGCTCTTGTCGTGGTGGTTGATCTCGCCGACATAAGTGCGGTTTTTGAGTAGGTGGCTAAGAGGTCCTTTTGTGAAGGGGACGCCACCCACCGATTTGCCGGACGACAGGACCCGGGGCCGGGTGACTATCCCTTGGTCATAGAGTTCTGTCAGAAGAGGCAACATTGACCCCAGCTCCAGATAGCGCCGGAAGATCATGCGGACCGTTTCCGCCTCCGCCGGCTCAATGAGCAGCTTGCGGTTCTCGACCCGATAGCCGAGCGGCACCGTGCCGCCCATCCATATGCCCTTCTTCTTGGAGGCCGCGATTTTGTCCCGGATACGCTCCGCCGTGACCTCGCGCTCGAACTGGGCAAAGGAGAGGAGGACGTTCAGGGTCAGTCGACCCATACTCGTTGTCGTATTGAAGGCCTGGGTTACGGACACGAAGGAGGTGCCGTACTGGTCGAACAGCTCCACCAATTTGGCAAAATCAGCCAGAGACCGGGTCAGGCGGTCGTCCTTATAGACAAGGATAATATCGATCAGCCCAGCGCGCACATCGGTCAGCAAATGCTGAAGGGCCGGCCGCTCCAGTGTCCCACCTGAGAACCCGCCATCGTCATAGGCGGTCCGGATCAAATGCCAGCCTTCGTGGGCCTGGCTTTTGATGTAAGCCTCGGATGCTTCCCGTTGGGCATCCAGGGAGTTGAAATCTTGCTCTAGTCCAGAGTCGGTGGAGACCCGGGTGTAGATGGCGCACCTGAGCTTCTTGAC
>JAFKFF010000259.1 GCA_017307315.1 Alphaproteobacteria bacterium | reverse complement strand
CGTATGCCGTCTTCTGCGCGGCGACGCCCGCCGCTTCCTTCTGTTCTGCGACGATCTTTCCTTCGACAAGGACGATACCAGCTACAAATCGTTGAAAGCCGCGCTGGAAGGCGGGATCGAGGGACGGCCGGAGAACGTGCTGTTCTATGCCACCTCCAACCGGCGGCACCTGATGCCGCGCGATCTGGTCGACAATGAGCGCGCCACCGCGATCAACCCCGGCGAGGCGGTGGAAGAAAAGGTTTCGCTGTCCGACCGCTTCGGCCTATGGCTGGGCTTTCACAATTGCAGCCAGGACGATTACCTGGCGATGGTGTCGTCCTATGCCGGCCATTATGCGCTGAAGATCGCGCCGGACGATTTGCGGGCCAAGGCGCTTGCATGGGCGATGGGGCGCGGAGGGCGGTCCGGACGCGTGGCCTGGCAGTTCATCCAGGACCTGGCGGGCGAGCTCGGTCAGAAAATCTGACCGGCCGCCTTACGAACTGCGTGCCATCAAAAGAGGCTTGGGATTCACCGGCTGGGTATCGCGGCGAATCTCGAAATGCAGTTGCGGCGAGCTCACATCCCCGCTCCGGCCGGCATAGCCGATGATCTGCCCCCGGCTCACCACATCGCCCCGGCTCACGACCAGCCGGTCGGCATGGGCGTAGGCGGTGACGTAACCGTCCTGGTGCTTGATCAGCACCAGATTGCCGTAATCCTTCAACTCGTTGCCGGCATAGGTGATGGTGCCGCTGGCCGCCGCATGGATCGGCGTGTCCATCGCCGTGGCGATATTGATGCCGTCATTGCGTTCGCCATTGGCGGGCCCGCCGAAATCCGAGATCACCGGCCCCGACACCGGCCAGACGAAGCTGGGCGCGTTGGGGTCGTCGGCGCGCGGCGGCTGGGACAGCGGCGCGCGATAGACCGCGGCGGACGCGGTTTTGGAGGAAGCGGCCCTGGGCCGCGGCTTGGCCGTTGCCGGCTTGGCGCGACGCGTCTCGACCCGCGGCAGGTCGCCCCGCGTCACGTCATTGCGCGCAACCTGCCGCTTGGGCAGCCGGTCGTTGACGCCCCAATCGAAGGTGGTTTCCGGGCTTTGGGTGCAGGCGCCAAGCCAGGGCGCGCAGATCAGCGCGGCCAGCACGGCTTTCTTGACGGACCCGTTCATTTCTCATGCCTTCTGCATGATGTCTCGAATCGGATCATGTTCAGGAAGAGTGAAGAAGGCTTTAACTCTGGAACGGGTTCTTAAGGTTCCCGATCAGGAAAACGCCCGGTTCCGCCCAAGCTTTTCCTGCATTTTTTGCAAAGCCGCCGTCTCGGTCAGGTTCATGTGCAACGGGGTTACCGAAATCTTTCCATTGGTGACCGCCCCCAGGTCAGTTCCTTCCGGTGGGGAAGCCCGGCGGCGGCGCAAGCCGATCCAATAATAGGCGCGGCTGCGGGCATCGCGGCGCTCCTCGATCTCGGTGGATTGCAGGTCATAGCGGCCCTGCGGAACCAATGCCCAGCCTTTCACCGCCGCGGCCGCGGCGTGCGGGAAATTGACGTTCATCAGGACACCATCGGACCAGCCGGCCGTGAGCAGTTGCCGGATCAGCCCCGGGCCATGAACCTCGCCCGGCGTCCAATCGATATTTTCGCGCGCTTCCTCGTCGCAGACCTGGGACAGCGCCACGGACGGGATGCCCAGCGCGCAGCCTTCCATGGCACCGGCCACGGTGCCCGAATAGGTGACATCGTCGGCCAGGTTCGAGCCCCAGTTCACGCCCGACAGCACCAGATCCGGTCGCCTGTCTTTCAGAAGCTGGAGGCAACCCATCATCACGCAATCGGTGGGCGTGCCGGTGACCGCATAACGCCGCTCGCTCACCTGCCGCAGCCTGAGCGGCAGGGTGAGAGTCAAGGAATGCGAGGCTCCGGATTGTTCACTCTCCGGCGCCACCACCCAGACATCGTCGGAAAGCGCGCGGGCGATCTTTTCCGCCACCGCAAGGCCGGGAGCGTGAATGCCGTCATCGTTGGTGACCAGAATCCGCATCAGGGTTTCGCGATGGTGGTTTTGCCGCCCATATAAGGCTGCAACGCCGGCGGGATCGCGACGCTGCCATCCGGCTGTTGATAATTTTCCAGGACCGCCACCAGGGTGCGCCCCACCGCCAGGCCCGAGCCGTTGAGGGTGTGCACCGGGCCCTTCACCTTACCATCGGCACCGCGCCAGCGCGTATTCATGCGCAGCGCCTGGAACGGACCGCAATTGGAGCAGGAAGAAATCTCCCGATAGGCGTTCTGGCCCGGCAACCAGACTTCGATGTCATAAGTCTTCTGCGCCGAAAAACCCATGTCGCCGGTGCAAAGCGTCACCACCCGGTGGGCGAGATCGAGCGTCTTGAGAATTTCCTGCGCCGCATCGGTCATCCGCTCATGCTCGGCGGCGGATTGTTCGGGCGTCGTGATGGAGACCAGTTCCACCTTGGAGAATTGGTGCATGCGGATCATGCCGCGGGTGTCTCGGCCCGCCGCGCCCGCTTCGGCGCGGAAACAGGGCGTGAACGCGGTCATGCGCAGCGGCAACTCCGCTTCATGGACGATCTCGTCGGCGACATAATTGGTCAGCGGCACCTCGGCGGTGGGGACCAGCCAGAACGGATCGCCTTCGCCGACCGGCACCCGGAATAGATCGTCCTGAAATTTCGGCAGCTGCCCGGTGCCGAACATGGCGGTGCTGTGCACCAGCACCGGCGGGCTGACCTCGGTATAGCCGAACCGCTGGGTGTGCATGTCCAGCATGAAAGCGGCGATGGCGCGCTCCAGCCGCGCCAGATCGGATTTCAGATAGACAAAGCGCGCGCCGGAGACTTTGGCGGCGCGCTCGAAATCCATCTGTTCCAGCGCCTCGCCGATCTCGAAATGCTGGCGCGGATTGGCGATCTCGGGCGGCGGGCCGAAGGCGCGCCCCGGAACTGGAACATTGGCGCTCTCGTCCGGTCCATCGGGCACATCGGCGGCGGGAATGTTGGGGATCGTCGCCAGGGCATCCCGCAGGCCCGCCTCCAGGGTCCGCTGCTCCGCTTCGCCCTGCTGGATGGCGTCCTTCAATCCGGCCACTTCCTCCAGCAATGCCTTGGCCTGGGCTTCATCCTTTTTCGCCTTAGCCTGGCCGATCAGCTTGGAAGCCTCATTGCGCCGGGCCTGCTGGGTCTGCAGGCGGGTCAGCAATTCGCGCAGGGCCTTGTCCCGGGTTGCAAGACCGGCGGCGATGGCGGCGCCATCCAGCCCCCGGCGCGAAAGACCGGCGGCAAACCCATCGGGATCGTCCCGGACAAGCCGGATATCGTGCATCGGCGAAGGCCCTCAAAAAGCTTGGCGAGGCTCATGCCATGGGCGGTCCCCCCGGTCAAAGCCTGCCTCGGCCGGACCGTCGTTACCGATTGCCTAATTTTTCGCGCCACTTTCCCGCCGTCCCTGCAACCAGGGCGAAACCGCTTTCAACGCAGGATAGTGAGGTTTTCCAGGGGGAGCGCGTCCGATCGCCGGGCACGCTGAAGGGCTTTGCAGATTCCCAGTCCGAAAAGCGCATGGACCCGGCTCGAACGCCGCCTGGGCGCCATGAGTACGGCGGGGAGCACCATCGTCCTTTCCGCGCTGGCGGTGGTCATGGCGTCCTCCGTTCATTTTCTCCTCCATTTCGACGGCGCCAAGCTCACATCTCTGGCCTTCTTCAACATCGTGATCGAGACCCTGGCGGTTGCCGTGCCGCTGATCCTTTATTCCCGCCGCGTCATCACCCAGTTGGAGAAGAGCCGTAACCAGCTTACCGCCATGTCGCGCCGCCTCGCCTTCGCGGTGGACGAGGCCGAACTCGCCAACCGCGCAAAATCCTCCTTCCTCGCCAATATGAGCCACGAATTGCGCACGCCGCTGAACGCGATATTGGGCTTTTCGGAAGTGATGAAGGACCAGCATCTGGGGCCGGTGCACAATTCGCGCTATCTGTCCTACGTCAGCGACATCCATGCCAGCGGCCGGCACCTGCTCGCCATCATCAACGACGTGCTCGACCTGGCCAAGATCGAAGCCGGCAAGATGAGCCTCGACAATGCGATACAGTTCGAACTTGCGCCGGTACTGGCGTCCTCGCTCGCCATGCTCGCGGGGCTGGGCGAAAAATACGGCGTCCTTGTCCATAACGAGATGGCCGAAGACGGGGTGCAGTTGAAGGCGGTCGAGCGCATGGTCCGCCAGATCGTCATCAACCTGGTGGGCAATGCGATCAAGTTCACGCCCGCGGGCGGCGCCGTGTTCCTGTCCGGCCGGCGGCGCGGCGATGGCGCCTATGAGATCGCCATCCGCGACACCGGCATCGGCATGACCGAGAAGGAAATGGCGTACGCCCTGATGCCGTTCGGCCAGAACGACAACCGCTTCACCGGCAAGCATGACGGCACGGGGCTGGGCCTGCCTTTGGCCAAGGCGATGCTGGAACTGCATGGCGGCGGGCTCACCATGTCGAGCGTGCCGGAAATGGGCACCACCGTGACCATGATCTTTCCGGCCGAGCGCGTGACGGTGCGGAGCCTTGTCGCCGCTTAAGGCACCAGCGCTGTGCCGCGGCGGGCGGCATCCTCGCGGTCGCGCTTGCGCTCGATCGACGCCACGCAAAGGATCGAGATTTCGTAAAGCCCGACCAGCGGGAAGGCGAGGCTCAGCATCGAGATCGCATCCGGCGGCGTGAAGATCGCCGCCACGCCGAACAGCCCGACAATGGCGTAACGGCGCATCTCGCGCAGCGCCTTGGAGGTGACGATGCCGACCTTGCCCAGCAAGCTCAGAAGCACGGGAAGCTGGAAGGTGAGGCCGAAGGCGAAAATCAGGGTCATCACGAAATCGAGATAGTCGGCGACCTTGGCCTGAAGCTGGATGCCCATGGTGCCGTCGGTGGTGGGCACCTGATAGCCGCTGAAGAACTCGATCGAGAAGGGCAGCATGATGTAATAGACGAAGGCTGCGCCCATGACGAAGAGAACCGGCGTCCAAAGCAGGAATGGCAGGAAGGCGCGTTTTTCGTGCTTGTAGAGGCCCGGCGCGACGAACACCCACACCTGCCCGGCGATCCAGGGAAACCCTAAGCAGATGCCGCCGAACATGCCGATCTTCACCTGGGTGAAGAACACCTCATACAGCGCCGTATAGATCAGGTGATCGTTGCTGGCGCCTTTGAGCGCCTTGTGCAGCGGCACGGTGAGAAACTGGAAAATCGGGCTGGAGAAGGCAAAACAGATCGCAAAGCATATGCCGAAGCCCACCATCGCCCAGATCAGGCGCTTGCGCAGTTCGACCAGATGTTCCAGCAGCGGGGCGCGCGTGGCGTCCAGGGCCGCCTCGTCTTCCTGGGTCGGCGCGTTCACGGCGCGGCCGTCTGCGGATCGGCCGGCTGTGCCGTCTCCGGCTTGGCGTCAGGCTCCGAGACAGGTGTCTGCGTCTCCGACACCTGATATTCGCCGCTGCGCGGCGCCGGCGCTTCTTCCTGCGCCGCCGCCCGGGTTTCGGCCGTTTCGGTATCGACCGGATTGAGCGTGCGCTCGATCTCGTTGCCGAAATCGGCGACCGGATCGGTGGCGCGAAGCTTCTCCACTTCGGCGCGCAATTCGTCCAACTCGCTCTGGCGCGCCATGTCGTCGAAGCTTTTCTTGAACTCGTTGGCCATGTTGCGCGCCTTGCCGGCCCAGCGGCCGGCCATGTTCATCAGGCGCGGCAAATCCTTCGGGCCCACCACGACCAACGCCACGGTGAGCATGATGAGGATATGGCTCCAGCTGAAAAGGTCGAACATCCAAAGACCTCTGCGGATCCCTTAGCGGGGCGCCGGGTCCTTGTTGGTGTTCGCGGCGGCCTCCCGCGTCTCCGCGTTGATCACCCGCGGGTCGTCCTTGTCGGGATCGCTGAGGCCCTTTT
>JAFKFF010000258.1 GCA_017307315.1 Alphaproteobacteria bacterium | reverse complement strand
CAGCGCCCCATCCTCGAACCAGCGGATATGCAGGTCCTTGGCGTCGAAAGAGACATCGCTGACCTTGGTGAAAGGCTTCAGCCAGTCCAGCCGTCCGGCTTCCTTGCCCCAGAACCCCTCCGGGTCCTCGACCGAGGCGCCATACCGCGCCGCATACTCCGATGCCCCCACAAACGCGCGCTTCTTCCAATCCTCCAAGACTGGGATGATCTGCTCGCTCATGGCTCTCTACTCACCGTTGCTGGAACCAGGCTTATTTCTTCGAACCGACCGGCACGATTTCGCGCCCGACCGTCGTATTGGTCACGATGGCAAAGCTGCCATACATCGCCATCGCGCCGCACAGAAGACCGACCCATCCGCCCAGCTGATGGAGCATCGGATTGGCCAACATGGCGCCAAAGCCCAAAAGGAAGAACGCGATCCACAAGGTCAGGAAAATGAAGAACAGAAGGCGCGTGAGATGGAAGGTGCTGATCCAGAGACCGAAGGTGAAGATGCCCCAAAGCACCAAGGCAAACCCGATGGCGGTATCGGCCCCGGTGAGGTCCAGGAGCTTGTTGCCGCCGAGAAAAACCAAAGAAGCGAACCACCACCAGAACGCGCCATAGCTGATGAAGGCCGTGGTGCCGAACGTGTTGCCGGTGTTGAATTCCATGATGCCGGCAATGACCTGGGCGGTACCGCCGAATGCCAGGGCCAGCGGCAGAACCACCGCCTCGCCCTGGGCGGGCAGAAGGCCCGCATTGACCGCGCTGAGAAGAATGGTTGTGAGACCGAAACCGACCAGTCCCAAAGCCGCTGGATTTGCCTTGTCCGCCATATCGTCTCCCTAAACCCGCGTTGCGGAAATCCGGCGCGGCGGGCACTGCCTATGCCGGCAATGCCCGCCGCGCCGTTATGTCATGACCTCAGAACGCCTGGGTGTAGGTGAACAGGTAGGTGCGTCCCAACACCGTGTAGAGGGTATTGGTGCTACCCGGATTGACGCCCACCTGAGACGGGTCGCGGTCGAAGAGGTTGTTCACCACCATCGAGAAGCGCGAGCCGGTTTCCGGCAGCGAATACCCCAAGGTCAGATCGAAGTAGTTGGCAACGCCCTGGCCCGGCACAGTGGTTGCGGGATTGGTGATCACCGAAGCATCCCGCAGGCCGCCGATCATGCGCCAGCGCAGACTGACATCGGCACCGAAGTTGCGGTAGGTGACCCGCGTATTGCTCTTGTACTTCGGGAATGGCCCAAGCGTGCCGCTGTTGGTCTGGCCATATTCCTGCCAGGGCGAGCCGGGCAGAATCTGCTGCTTGAAGCTGTTCAGATAGGTGCCGACGATATCCCAGCTGAGCGTACCCGCATCCGAGCCCCAGCCCATGGCCTCGCCGATATCGGTCATCCAGTTCGCTTCCAGGTCGATACCCTGCGTCTTGAAGCCGCCGGTATTGGCGAACGGCGTATGCACATTGACCATCTGGCCGTTACTCTGGCTGCGGCTGATCAACGAGCAGTAGAAGTTGTTGACCGAATAGTTCGGGTTGGAGCCGTCCAGGTTGTAGCACTTGCTGACCAGGGTGTTGAAGTCCAGCTGCGAGATCGCGTCCCGCACCCGGATATTGTAATAGTCCACCGAGATCGACGCGTTCTGGAACCAGGGGCTATCGATTTCCGGCTGATAGACCGCACCGAAGGTGATGGTGTCACCCTTTTCCGGACGCAACGTCGTGCTGCCCGAGGCGATCGAGGGCACCTGATTGTCGTTGGTCTGATAGGTCGGCGAAATCAGCGGCGACAGGCCGGTGGCTTCGCAAAGCGCGAGAAGCTGGGCATTGCCACCACGCAAGCGCACGTCGCAGGGATCGCCGGCGCCTGGCGGCGTCGAGGCCTGAACCGTGCGGTTGGCGTAGTAAGTCGAATTGCCCGAGAACAACTCGTTCACCGACGGGGCGCGGATGGCGCGTTCATAACCGCCGCGCAACCGGAAGCCGTTCATGACTTCCCAGTCGATATCGCCCTTGTAGGTGTTGGTGCCGCCCGACAGGACATAATCGGAATAGCGGGCCGCGATATCGACATTCACGCTCTGGAAGAACGGCACATCCTTGATCACCGGGATCAGCAATTCGCCGAACACTTCACGCACCGCCGAAGAGCCTTGTGTCGGCGCCTGCGGATTGAAGGTGAAGGGGTCGCCGGTCTGCACCGCCGCGTCCGGCTTGGAGGTGAAGGAGATGTTGCGGTAGTCGGCGCCCAAGGCGAACTTCACGTCGCCGGCGGGCAGCGCGAAGGCCGTGCCCTGCAGATCGGCATTCAACATGTCTTGCGTAATCGCCACGCGATTGACGAATTCCGGCGATGCCAAGACGGAGCAGGCTGCCGAGGACTGATTGTTGCCAAAGGGATTGAACCCGCCGGCGCACATGCTGGCGCCGCCATCCGCGGCATTCAGCATCTGCTGAATAACGCTGAAGCGCACCGCGCCCGTGCTGGAGTAAGAGTTCAGGGTCTGGCCATGGCTGGCGTAAACGTCCCAGGTCATGGTGTCGCCCAGAACGCCATTCAGGCCGGCGATGAACTGGTAGATGTTGTTGGCGTTGGTGGCGGTGCGATAGCCACCGATGCCAAGGAAGCGCTTGTTGATCTGGATCGGCGCACCGGGATTCGCTCTCGAATTCAGCAAGTCCTGCACGCCGGGGTTGGCCGCGAGCAGGTTCTGCAGGAAGGGATTGCTCAACGGAACGGTCGGAATCTGCGTCGCGCTGGTCACCGTCGCGTCGCTCTGCACGATCGAATTATAGTTCGTGTAGAGGCCCTGGCCGAAGAAATGGATGCTGTTGGTCAGCGCCCAGTCGCCCTTGACGAAGCTCGACCAGCGTTCCAGCGGCTGTTGCGTGCTGCGGAAATAATAGCTGCGATTGCGCACGGAACCGGCAGTGATGTCGTTCAGCGGACGGCCTTCGGCGTCCGTGATGGCCTGATAATTGTAGACCGTGCCCTTGTTGGGGCCGACATTGAACAGGCTACCGTCCGGATTGAAGCCGAAGCCGCCCGATCCGGTCGGGGAAATCGTCCCGGCGGGCGCGCCGAACTGCCCGAAATAGGTATTGATGGCGGCCTGGCTCGGCGCGTTGGTGCCGCCGACATACTGGCCCTGCACCAACGGGGTGACGCCGGTATGGTTGGAGATCAGGAAGGGAATCGAGCCCCATTCCACATGGGCGACGCGCGTATATTCCACCGCGAAGGTGAGATTGCCCTTGCCGTCGGCCGTATTGATGCCGCCGATCGCGTTCACGTCCCACTGGCTGCCGCCATAGGATTCGGTGGTGCCGTAGCTGCTGGAGATTTCCAGTCCGTCAGCCTCACGCTTGGTCTTGAAGTTCACCACGCCCGAGACGGCGTCCGAACCGTAAACCGCCGAGGCGCCGCCGGTGATGATCTCGACATTGCCGACGATGCCGGCAGGCAGCTGATTGATGTCGACCGTGCCGTCGGAGTTCGATGGCAGCAGACGCCGGCCATCCAGCAGCACCAGGTTACGCTGCGGACCAAGGGCGCGCAGGCTGATATTGCGTTGGCCGCTGCCGCCGATGAACGGGCCCGAACCAGACGTCGCGGTGGAGAATTGCGGCAGGTCTTTCAGGCCGGCTTCCAGAGCGATCTGTCCGCTTTCCTTCAAGTTATCGGAGGTGACCGAGACGGTCGGCGTCGCCGTGTTGTAGTCCGGGCGCGCGATCAGCGAGCCGGTGACGACGACGGTTTCGCCGGCGGGCGGCGCCGCCGGAGCGGATTGCGCGAAGGCCGACGATGCCAGAAACATCGGCAGGGCGGCGCTGGACAGAAGCAGCCGGGAACAAATCTTCGGCGCAACAGACGTCGTGAAAGTCATGAGGATCCCCGATAGTTAGTGAATGTTAAGATAGGCCGCGCTGGTTAGCGCTTGGTAAGCGGAATTGTGCGGAAGAAAGGCGAGGCGCGCGCAAAGGCGGAG
Source organism: Alphaproteobacteria bacterium (assembly GCA_017307315.1). Classification (GTDB taxonomy): domain Bacteria; phylum Pseudomonadota; class Alphaproteobacteria; order Micropepsales; family Micropepsaceae; genus Rhizomicrobium. The sequence continues at coordinate 6,242 of JAFKFF010000258.1, read as the reverse complement.
GTAAGCCCCTGAAAAATCATCGCCCTGCTGGCAGCCGCTCCAAGGCCGCCGAGCAGGATGTGGCACCCAAGTCATTCGTGCTCCCCCTGCGATACCTGTTGCCGTCCAGATCCACAGCAGCGCGCATAACTGCAACACGCGCGATTTTATTTTCTGGCTATAGGTTTAGGTCAGAAACCGGCCTTTTGACGATGGACAAAATATGGATAAAGTTGGACTTTTGTGGAGGTAATGTAGGGCTCGGAGTTCCGATTCATGTACTCGGCGGCACCTGCCCCTGATGCCCATGGGGCTGATAAGTCCGGCCTGTTGCTGGGCCAGCATCGACGACGACCTGAACTATATGTTCCATATCGCACATGGCCGCGGCACGGTCATGACCCAAAGCGGGATCATCCGATTCGCGGCGCCCTGCGCCGTCATCATCCCCGCCGGCGAAGCTCACAATTTTCAGTTCGACGTGAATGCCAGCGGCATGGCGCTCACCATTTCCGCCTCCTATCTCCAGAATCTGGTGGCGCGGGAGCCCGATTTTTCCATGCTTTTCGCGGCTCCCGTGGTCGTCCCGCTGGTGTCCGAACAACTCACCTGGCCGCTCGCACGGCTGGCGCATGAACTGGCCGGATCCGATGTCGCCCATACGGCGGCGGCCGATTCCCACCTGCTCAGCATCCTGGTGCAATGCGCCCGCGCTCTGGAGCATTCCCGCGCCATCCAGGCCGCCCACCCCAAGGCGGCGGCGACGCTGGTGACGCGCCTTCGGGAGCTGATCGAACAGCATTATCGGGACAACATGACCCTGGCACAGTACGCCGCCACCTTGGGCGTCAGCCAGACCCGGCTACGTGAGGCTTGCCTGATGGTCACCGGCATGCTGCCGAATCAACTGATCCAGCAGCGCATCCTTCTGGAAGCGCAGCGCGCCCTGCTCAATTCCACCATGACCATCGCCCAGACCGCCTATTATCTGGGTTTCAACGATCCGGCCTATTTTTCGCGCTTCTTCACCAAGGCGATGGGCCTTTCGCCGCGCATGTATCGGGAAAGTCCCAAGAGCAACTAATACTTCCGTATCGCGAAATACGACTTTCGACTGACCCAAAAAAGCAAAACCCACGGATGAAATTTTCATCTGTGGGTTTTTGGCTATCGGCAGCGGCTTAACGCGGTGCGTCTTTGGCCTTGCCGGACAGGAGGTCTTCGAGCGTGAAGTGACGCCCGTTGAAGATCACCTGCTTGACGTTGTTGGCATTCTCGATGTCGTCCAGCGGATTGCCCTGGACCAGCACGATATCGGCGAGTTTGCCCGCCTCGATGGTGCCGGCATCCAGATTCAGCAACTCGGCCGAATTGACCGTGGCCGCCCGCAGCGCCTCGTAGGGAGTCATGCCCATCTGCACATAGGAGTAGAGCTCCGCGTGCAGGAACATGCCTTCCGGTTCGTCGGTGCCGGCCGTGATCCGGGCGCCCGCCTTCATGCCGTCCATGACCGCTCTGCCGGTGCCGCTGTCCTTGAGGGGCAGGAAGGAGCCGACGCGCTTGTCGAAGTTCTTGATCGTATCCTGGAGCCAGGGCGGATCCAGCGCCAGACGCGGGTCTTCCTTCAACTCCGGATGCGCCTTCATCAGATCGCGCATGCAGCCGAACACGGTCGGGGTCCAGGTCATGTGGCTCTTGCCGATGATCTGGATCACGTCGTCATAGGCCCGGTTGTAGGTCGCCTTGGTGGAATAGCCGCGGCGGCTGGTGGCCGTGGTGTGCTCGACGCTGTCCATGCCATCGAAGGCGGCCGGATAGATTTCGTGCGTCGCGATGGGAGCACCCACGCTATGCGCGTAATCCACGATCATCTTCTGCTGCACGTCCGGCATGCGGACATAGGATTTGAAGAGATCGAAGCCCAGGATATGGCCCCGCTCCAATTCCCGCATCAGGTGGGCGTTGGACGAGATCGCGGTGCCCATCTTGTAATAGGTCCGCTTCCACTCCATCAGATGGCCGGTATCGAAGATGCGCGGCTGCACACGGATGCCCGCATCGCCGGCTTCCCGGTCCTCGACCGCTTCATACGGCAGAGACCCCGGATTGCGCACCGCGGTGATGCCGTAGGCCAGGAAGGCCCGGCCCTGCTGCTCGCCGAAGTCGCTCTGCCGGTGGCTGTGATTCTCGATCAGGCCGGGCATGGCGACGAGATTGGGCGCCTCGATCGTGGCGGCACGGCCCGCAACGTGCGGCACCACCGCCTTGATGCGGTTGCCCTCGATCTCGATGTCCATGTCGTTGCGGGCGGTCTTGGAAACGCCGTCCACCAGCTTGCCGACATGCACGACCATGCTGCCCTTGGGCACATAGACCTGATAGGTCATGTCCAGCGGCACCGTCTTGACGTCGCCCGTCTCCAGATCCATCAGCCGAAGCTTGTCGTTCGACTGATAGAGGACATGGCGGTTGTCGCCGGCCCAGCTGGGATTGTAGGCGATCTCGCTGGTGAGATGGCGCGGCGGGCCCTGGGGCTCGCCGGTGGCGGGCGAAACCGGCCAGATCGCCAGCTGCCCTTCATAGATCGCAAGCATGTGCGTGCCGTCCGGCGACCAGACCGGGCCGCTCCAGCCACGGCTGTCGATCGACATGTTCGGCTGGGGCGCGAACCATTTGTCGTCGGTCGCATCGTCTTCCGCCGTGCCGGTGGACGACATGGTCAGGACCTGGTTGGTGCCTTCGCGGTATTCGCGGTTGTAGGGCGCCACCATCGCCAGGGCGATACGCTTGCCGTCCGGCGACCAGGTCGGCGTGCCGGGCGCGAAGATCGAGCCGTGGATGATCTTCACTTCGCCGGTGGTGGCATCGGCCACCGCGACGCTGGCGCCGCGCCACATCCGATCGACATTGACGAAGGCGATGCGCTTGCTGTCCGGCGACCATTGCGCGGAGGTCGGCTGGGTCGAGATGTGGGTGAGTTGGCGCATCTGGCCGCTCTGCATGTCGCGGACCCAGAGCTGGATCAGCCCACCGCCGCGATCCGACGACCAGGCCAGGAACCGTCCGTCCGGCGACCAGGTGGGATCGATGTCGTAGGACGCGTCGTTGGTGAGGTTTTGCGGCTTGCCGCCGGTCACCGGCACCACCCACAGATCGCCCAGCGCCGCGAAGGCGATGGACCGGCCGTCCGGCGACAGCATGGGGCGCTCGATGCCCAGCACCTTGCGGGGCGTCTGGTCGTTGAAGTCGCGCTTGTAGCGGGGATAGTTGTTCTGCGCGACGCTGATTTCCAGGCTGGCGGTGAAGGGAATCACCTTGGGGCTGCCGCCCAGGGTGCGCCGCTTGATCTGTCCGTCCGCCGTATAGAAGAACTCGTTCTTGGAGACCCAGCTGGGACGGAAGGGGAAGACCACTTCGTTCTTGGTGATCGCCTTGCCGTCGACGTTCAACTGGCTGTCCATGCCGACGGAGGATTGATAGACCAGTTCGCCGCCGGGCCCGAAGGACGCGGCATCGATCCTACCCTCCGTGACACTGGCGACCTGGCGCTCGGCCTTGGTTTCGACATTCACAGCCCAGGCGGTCTTGTAATTGTCCCGCGACGAGATGAAGACGATCTCCTTGTCGTCGGGCGACCAGGCCGGCATCGTGTCTTCGGCCTTGTTCGTGGTCAGCTGGGTCATCGCGCCGGTTTTGACGTCGAGCATCCAGATATTGTTGTCGCTTCCCAGAGGATCGCCGCGATCGGACGAGAAGGCGATCTTGGTGCCGTCATGGCTGTAGATCGGCTCACGGTCGTCGAAGGTGCCCTCGGTCACCATGAGCTGGTTATTGCCGTCCACATCGACCGCCCACAGATCGTAGCCGCCGTCGCGATAGGCGAAGAACACCACGCTCTTGCCGTCAGGCGACCATTGCGGCTGGCGCGCATCGTTGAAGATATCGGTAATGCGCTTGGCCGGTCCGCCGGAAACCGGAAGCACCCAGATGCTGCCCTGCAGGTCCATCGCCAGCATCTTGCCGTCGGGCGACACGGACACTTGCATGGAGGTGCCCTGTTTCACCGTGATTGTTTGCTTGGGCAGTTGCGGCCCTACAGGCACAGGCGCCTGGGCGGCGCCGGGCATTGCGAGCATGGCCAGAGCGCTGGCACCGAAAACGAGCGGCAGGACGAAGCTGAGACGCATGGAATCCCCCAAAAAACGGATGTTTCGGTCTTAGCAGGCCGGCCGATCATGAAAAAGTCTCAAGACTTGGACAAAGCCGGAGGAGACTTGGACAAAGTTTCCTGGCGCTGCGAAATCAAGGGCGCGCGTTTTCGCAGTGCGGGTGAAAACATGTTCGAACGGAAAGCGTGCCGTGTGCATTCGCAACTGCAGCATTACGAATGGCGGCGCGTGGGCGGCGCATCTGTATCGGAAAAGCACAGGACGAAAGTGGCCGAACACCGTGTGCGGGATGCCTAGCTCGGCTCGACGGTCGCCGCCGGCAGGCTCACCGCCATTTCCAGTCCCTTGGGTTTGCCGTTGCGCGCCGCGATGCTGCCGCCATGCACCGCCACGGCGCGCTGCGCGATCGCCAGCCCCAGCCCGAAGCCGAAGCCGTCCGCCGACATGCCGAAGGGCATGAACAAGCCTGCCATCGCCTCCTCGGGGATGCCGGGGCCTTCGTCGGTGACCTTGAGGCTGTAGTTCTCGCCTTCATGGCGCAAGGTGGCGATGACTTTGCCCCCTTCGGATGAATAGCGCACCGCGTTGCGCACGATATTCTCGACCGCCCGGCTGATCAGCTTGCCGCTGCCCAGCGCAATCCACTCGAAATTGTCGTCCGACGGCAGGACATCGAAAAGGACCTCGACCTTTTTGCCGGCCGCCTCATAGCCCGCATCCTGGACCACCGCCTTCACGATTTCCGCGAAGTTGAAATAGTCTTCCCCCCGGCTCTGGCCGCTTTCGAGCTTGGAAAGGGTGAGAAGCTCGCCCACCATCTCATCCAGCTTGGCGGCCTCGCCGCTGATGCGGTCGAGCGAGTTGGCGAGCTTTGCCGGGTCCTGGCGCGCCAGCCCGATCGCCAGATTGAGCCGGGCCAGCGGCGTGCGCAATTCGTGGCTGACATCGGCCAGAAGCCGGTCGCGGGCTGCCACCAACTCCTCCAGCCGAATCGCCATCTTGTCGAAGTCATGCGCCAGGTCGGCGATCTCGTCGCGCCGCCGCCCCATCGCCGGCCCCAGCCGGGTGGCGAAATTGCCCTGCGCCAGCCGCCCGAACCCGGTCTGCATCCGTTGGATCGGCTGGGTCAGATACCAGGCCAGGATAGCGCTGAAGCCCAGGCCGCCTACCACCACCACGATCACGACTTCTATCGGGATGCCGAAAATGCCGTGGTCGCGGGCTCTGCGCTGCGGATAGTAGGAGACGCGGTAGGTCGTGCCGTCCGGCGCATCGACGGTTTGGCTGGCCACGGGGGCGCGGCGGTCCAGCGGCTCCGAGGACGGCCGCACCCGGACGCGGGCGCGCCAGTCCATGGGCCAGGATTTCTGCTCTTCCGCAAGGGCGGAAGGACCACCTTCGCGGATCGAAGAGGCGGCAGCGGCCACCGACATGCGCGCGAAGCTGCGCATGTAGGAAACGTCCTGGTCCGGCCGCAGCAGGTTGAACATCAGCCAGATACCCTGGGTGATGATGATGAAGGTCAGCCAGAACCCGATCAGGATCTTCCAGAAAAGTCGTCTCTTCATCCGCGCAGCCTCAGCCGGTAGCCGACACCGCGAATGGTCTCGATCTCGATTTCGCCGCCGCTGCAATTGGCCAGCTTCTTGCGCAGATTGCTGACATGCACATCCACGCTGCGGTCATAGATTTCCCGCGGGCGGCCCAGCACCTTCAGCGACAATTCCTCCTTGCTGGAGACGATCTCGCCGGCGCGCATCAGGTTTTCGAGCAGATCGAATTCCGACGTCGTCAGTTCGAAGGGCTGCCCGTTCCAGCTCACTTCCCGCTTGCCCGGCGACAGTTCCAGCCGCCCTGCCTTCAGGGCCGCCGCCGGCGCGCCGTCGCGCTGGCGCCGGGTGACGACGCGCAACCGCGCCACCAGTTCGCGCGGAAAATAAGGCTTGGCGATATAGTCGTCCGCGCCCATCTCCAACCCGACCACCCGATCCACGTCCCCGCCCTTGGCGGTCAGCACGATGACCGGGATTTCACTCCACCGCCGGATGCGCCTGCGGACTTCGTTGCCATCCATGCCCCGCAGCATCACGCCCA
>JAFKFF010000257.1 GCA_017307315.1 Alphaproteobacteria bacterium | reverse complement strand
GGTGCCGGGCTCGCGGCGGCGCGCGCGCCGGCCTATCTCGACACCGTGAAGGGCCGCGCGGTGCTGGTGGCCACCGCGTCCACCTTTCCGCCCATGGCGGTGGCGGGACCGCCGGTCGTCCGCTTCGACACCGCGTCCCGCGCCCGCACCGGCATCAGCGCGCTGCATGCGCGCGAGGTGCGGCTGGTGACGGCGCCGCAATTGCAGGCTTTGCGGCGGATCGCGGGGCCGGTCGATTTCGGCGGCGCGCCCGGGGCGAAAGAAATACGGCTGGGCGATCAGGTCTTCCGCGCGGCGGCCCATGAAGGCACGGTCTGGGAAACCAGCAAGGAGGACGAAAGCGCCATCCTGGCGTCGGTGCGCGCGGCGCGCGGCAAGGCGCGGTTCGTGCTTTTTTCCATTCACGCGCACCAGACCGCCGGTCATGACGATGCGGGTGCCGCGCCGTACGAGCCGATGGCGCTGCATTGGGCGAACGAGGCGGCTTCGGCGGAGGACCCGCGGCCGGCCGCGTTCGAGCCGGCCTTGTTTCATGCCGCGATCGACGCGGGCGCCGACGCGGTGGTGCGCACGGGTCCTCATGTGCTGGGCGGGATCGAGATCTACAAGGGCAAGCCGATCTTCTACAGCCTGGGCAGTCTTTTTTTCGATTTCCGCGGCAAGCGCAGCTACACCACGCCCGCGGGACAGGTGATGAAATTTCCCGATGGATATTTTCAGACCGTGATTCCGGTCACCCGCTATCAGGGCGGGCGGATGGCGGAAATCCGGCTCTATCCCTTCGCCATCGAAGGCGGTGGCGGTCCCGGCGGCGGCATGCCGCGCCTTCCTTCGCCGCAGGAAGGGCGCCGCATCCTGGAAAATCTGCGCAGCCTGTCGGCGGCGTTCGGGACCACAATCCGCATCGAAAATGGCGTGGGCGTCATAAGCGGTAACTGACGCAAAAGATTTCCGGGAAGAAGTTTCGGCGCTTTAACCATGGTTGCGCCTGAAAATGTGATGATTTCAGAGTTCCATCCCCGATGTCGTTAACCGTTTTCCTGCCGATAAATTGATCTGCCGAATATCGCGCGTGATTTTGCGTTCGACCTATTTTTGCGGATGTTTTTATGGGGTTGGGGAAGAACCAGGAACAGGTCCTGGCGGTATTGCGCTCGGCATGCCGCGGGCCGCTGCGCAACGAGAACGGCGTTCTCGACGCCGTGGCAAGCATCCTGTCGGAAAGCGCGATCCTCGCCGGCGAGGACAGAAAGCTCAAGACCGATCGCTTCATCTACCAGCTTGGCTTGCTTTACGCCCATCAGACCGGCGCGATGCCCGCTTTCACCAATGGCGAGAGCGAAACCCGCTTCGAGCGTTTCGTTCATGCCGTGCCGGCACCGGCCGATCTGCGCCTGACCCGTCATCTGGTGAAATCCGCGATCCGCCGTCTCGATGCCAAGCGCAATCCGCAATTCGCGCGCGACCTGGAAAATCTCGATCGCCGGACCGCCGCGGAATAGCGTTTCGCCGCGACATTTCGCGCATCGGGCGCCGGTGTCACGCAACCATTGCAATGCACGGCGATAAGCGCGTCGGCCGTCAGGCCGTGTATCCCCCAACTTGGCCGCGCTCGTCCCCCGAAGCGCGGCTTTTCTTTTTCCTTGGCCTTACGGCGCGATGGGCAGATCGATGCGGCTCTGCTCCGGTCCCGCCACCGTGATGCTCTGGGTCGCTTTCCGGAAATCTCCCGGCTTGGCGAAGAAGATGTTGGGCACGAATGTCTGCGGATTGCGGTCGTAGAGCGGGAACCAGCTCGACTGGACCTGCACCATGATGCGGTGGCCCGGCAGGAAGACGTGATCGGCGGTCGGCAGTTCGAAGGAGTAGGGCAGGGGCGTGCCCGCTGCGATCGGCTTGGCCTCCGACAAGGATTCCCGGTAGCGGCCCCGGAAAATGTCCATCGCCACCGCCAGCTGATAGCCGCCCATGGCGTGATCGCCCGGTACCTGGTCGGGATAGACGTCGATCAGCTTGACCACCCAGTCGGCATCGCTGCCGGTGGTGGCGGCGGTCAGATGCACCACCGGCTGGCCGCGCACCGTCACCGGCTGGGTCAGGACATCGGTGGTGAAGCTGATCACGTCCGTCCGTCCGGAGGCTTCGCGTTGATCGTCGGTGAGCCAGCAAGCCCATTGCGCGCAGGTGTCGTAGCCGGAGGTCTTGATCGGGCGGGCGCGGAAGGGCACCGGTTTCATCGGATCGGAGACGTAATCCACCGTCGCCGCCGCGCCCGGCGTGGGTTCGAAGCCGAGCGCGCCGCCGGGCTTCAGATAGATCGGCGTGGGTTTCGCTTCCGTCACCGGCCAGGACTGGAAATTGCGCCATTCGTTGGTGCCGGTCTCGAAGGCGGTGACGGGCGCGATGTTCAGCGGCGGCGCTTCGTCCTTCAGGTAATGCGCCAGGACTGGCGCCAGCACGTGTCTGCGCCACCATTTGGCGGTGTCCATGCCGAACTTGACCGCGCCCAGCGAACTGCCTTCTTCGATCCCCTGGCCGTGATACCAGGGCCCGATCGACATGCGCACCATGTCGCCGCTTGTGTCCTTGGGCTTCAAGGCCTTCCACATCGCCATGTAGCCGTAAATGTCTTCGGCATCCCAAAGGCTGCCCACCAGCAGCACCGGCACGGTCAAGGGCCGGTCGGCCAGGACCTTGTCCATCGCCTGGCTCTGCCAGAAATCGTCGTAAGCCGGGTGCGCCACGATCTTGTTCCAGAAGCCCATCTGGGTGAGGCCGTGTTCTTCGCCCAGCGCGCCCGCCGAGACGCCGCGCATGTAGAAGTCGTAATCGTCCTGCACCGATTGCCACCATTTGGCGGAATTGTCGGCGGTGCCGTCCTGCTCGTAGATGTAGGGCATGCCTTGCTGGCGGAAGGCGCCATTGTGGAACCAGTCGTCGCCGCGCCAGCCATCCACCATCGGGTTCATCGGCACCGAGATCTTCAGCGCCGGATGCGGGTTGACCAGCGCCATCAGCGGCAGAAAGCCGTCATAGGAGATGCCCAGAATGCCGACCTTGCCGTTGGATTCCTTCACATGCTTCACCAGCCAGTCGATGGTGTCGTAAGCGTCGGTGGAATCGTCGGTCTTGGTGGGATTGTATTTGGTGCCCGCCAGCGGCGGGTTCATCATGTAGATGCCCTTGGAGCCGTATTTGCCCCGCACATCCTGCACCACGCGGATATAGCCGCCTTCGATGATGGTATCGACGGCATTGTCGTAGCCGTCGATCACCAAGCCCATATGGCCGCTCTGGGCGTATCCCGTCTGCTCCTCGGCATTGTAGGGCGTGCGGGTGAGCAGCATGGGCGCGCGGGAGGCACCCTTGGGGATCAGGATGACGGTGTGGAGGGTGACGCCGTCGCGCATGGGGATCTCTTCCACGCGGCGGACATAGTCGAAGCTGGATTCCGGGCGGACGACCTTTTTCGGCGATTCATTATAGTCCGATGCGGCGAGGGCCGAGGCGCTCAGAAGTGCGCAAAGCCCCGCCACGATCAAGCCCGTCCGCATGCCATCCCCCGCCTTTAGCCGGCGGGACTATGACATCAACGCGCGGGGCCGCCCAGAGCAAGTCAGGGCGCGGCGCGCTCCGCCCACAGGCGGCGGACCAGGCGCTTGGTGTCGTCGGAGACATCATAGCCGTCCGACAATTCCACCCCTTCCTCCAGGACCTCATCGAAAGCGCCCGCCTTCAGGCAAACCGGGCAGACCACGATGTCGTTGTTTTCCGACAGGCCCAGGCGCAGCAAGGGCGTCCGGCAATGGCCGCAGGTGTGGGTGAGAAAAGCGTGAAATGGCTCCATGAGCGGTCTCCCCGGATGGCTGCGATGGCGATGTCCTTCTAGCGGTGCGATGTGTTGAATCCGTCCAGCGCCTTGGCGCCGGGGCAGAGCTCTTTCTCGGACAGGCTGTTGAGCGGCGCGTCGACCGTGCCCAGGTTGGCATGCAGGTCGCCCGCCTGCCGGTCCATGTAAATAAGCCCGGTCACGAACTCGCCCTTGGCGGCCTTGGCCTGCAGATAGGCCATCGCCATGATGCGGTCGTGCGGGTCGTAGCTGGCGTCGAGCTTGGCCAGCCGCAAGGTCGAGCCGTCATGCAGCGCCACTTCCTCGGTGGTGCCGGGGGCATATTCCACCGTGATGGGGTTGCGCGGCTCCATGATGTCCAGGCTGTTCACCGCCTCGTTATGGGCGCGGACGAAGTCATAGGCCTTGGTCGAGCCGGCATGGTTGTTGAAGGCGACGCAAGGACTGACGATGTCGATGAAGGCCGGACCGGGATGGCGCATCGCCGCCATGATCAGGGGCACCATCTGCTCCTTGTCGCCGGAGAAGGAACGGCCCACGAAACTTGCGCCCACCATCAGCGCCATGCTGGCGAGGTCGAGGGCGGTGTCCATGTTGCTGGCGCCGCCCTTGCTCTTGGAGCCCTTGTCGGCGGTGGCGGAGAATTGACCCTTGGTGAGGCCGTAAACGCCGTTGTTCTCGGTGATATAGACCATGTTCACGCCGCGGCGGATGCAATGCACGAACTGGCCCAGCCCGATGGAGGCGCTGTCGCCGTCGCCGGACACGCCCAGATAGATCAAATCCTTGTTGGCGAGGTTGGCCCCGGTCAGGACCGACGGCATGCGGCCATGCACGGAATTGAAGCCGTGGCTCTGGCCCAGGAAATAGGTGGGCGTCTTGGACGAGCAGCCGATGCCCGACAGTTTCGCCACCCGGTGCGGCTCGATGGCGAGCTCGAAACAGGCCTGGATGATCGCCGCCGAGATCGAGTCGTGGCCGCAGCCGGCGCAGAGCGTCGAAACCGTGCCTTCATAGTCGCGATGGGTGAAGCCCAGCTTGTTCACCGGCAGGGCGGGATGGCGCAGCCTGGGCTTGACGATATAGGTCATTCCGCGGCCTCGCGCGCCGGCAGGCGCATGCGTGCCGCAATGGCGTCGATGATGAAGCGCGCCGTCACCGGCGTGCCGTCATATTGCAGGACCGAGATGAAGCGGGCCGGATCGATGCCGCATTCATTGACCAGCAGCATGCGCATCTGGGCGTCGCGGTTCTGCTCCACCAGGAAGACCTGGTCATGGGCGTTGATGAATTCGCTGACCGCTTCGCTGAAGGGAAAGGAGCGCAAGCGCAGGGTATCCAGATGCAGGCCCTGATCCTCCAATGCCGCCAGTGCTTCATCCATGGCGGGCGCGGTCGAGCCGAAATAGATCGCGCCGAAGCCGGTCTTCTCCTTCGCCCGACGGACGACCGGCGCCGGCACATAGGCCTTGGCGGTTTCGAATTTGCGCAACAGCCGCTGCATCACTTCCTGATAGGCCTCGCCCTCCTCGGTGTATTTCGCCATCTTGTCGTGGCTGGAACCGCGGGTGAAATAGGCGCCCTTGGTGGGATGTGTGCCGGGAAGCGTGCGCCAGGGGATGGCGTCGCCATCGACGTCGAGATAGCGGCCGAACAGCTTGCCGGACTCCAGCTCTTCGGCACTCATGACCTTGCCGCGGTCGTAGACGCGGGCGTCGTCCCAGGTGAAGGGCTCGCACAGCCATTCGTTCATGCCGATGTCGAGGTCTTCCATCACGAAGATCGGGGTCTGCAGCCGTTCCGCCAGGTCGAACGCTTGCGCGGCGAACTCGAACAATTCCCTCGGATCTTGCGGGAACAGCATCACATGCTTGGTGTCGCCATGGCTGGCATAGGCGGCGAGCAGCAGATCGGCCTGCTGGGTGCGGGTGGGCATGCCGGTGGACGGCCCGCCCCGCTGCACGTCGATCAGGACCAGAGGAATTTCCGCGAAATAGGCCAAGCCCAGTATTTCCTGCACAGCCCGCCCCCACCACCGCGCCGATGGCGGAGATTTCATCCTCGGCCTGGACGATGGCGAAGCGGTTCTTTCCCGTGGCGGGATCGGTGCGGTATTTCCTGCAATGCTTGGCGAAGGCTTCGGCGACGGAGGTCGAAGGCGTGATCGGATACCAGGCCGCCACCGTGGCGCCGCCATAGACACAGCCCAGCGCCGCGGCCTCGTTGCCGTTGACGAAGATGCGATCCCCCACCGCATCGCTCTTTTCCACTTTCAATCCGCACAGGCCGGAGAGATTGTCGCGGGCATAATCGTGGCCCATGTGCAGCGCCTGTTGATTGGGCGCGATCAGGGCCTGCTTGCTCTTATATTGCTCGCCGATCAGCGTCTCCAGAACGGCGATGTCGATGCCCAGCAGTTCGGCCAGCGCGCCGACATAGATGATGTTCTTGAACAGTTGGCGCTGGCGCGGGTCGCTATAGGTGGCGTTGCAGATTTCCGTCAGCGGCATGGGAATGACATTGACGTCGCCGCGGAATTTCGACTGGGGAATGGGGCGCGAGGAATCGTAGAAGAGATAGCCGCCCGGATCGATCGAGGCGACATCCTTGTCCCAGGTCTGGGGGTTCATCGCCACCATCATGTCGGTACCGCCGCGCCGCCCCAGCCAGCCAGGACCGGAGACGCGCACTTCGTACCAGGTGGGCAGGCCCTGGATGTTGGACGGAAAGATGTTGCGCGAGGCGACCGGCACGCCCATGCGGAGCAGGGAGCGCGCGAACATCTCGTTCGCCGAAGCCGAGCCGGAACCGTTGACGTTGGCGAATTTGACGACGAAGTCGTTGACCGCGCTTATCCGTGCCGACATGCGTACTCCGTCTTGGGCGCGTTCAGGAGGAATTTCTGCATGTCCCAGGCGCCGGTGGGGCAGCGTTCGGCGCACAGCCCGCAATGCAGGCAGAGATCCTCGTCCTTGGCCATGATGCGGCCGGTCTTGAGCGCGGGCGAGATATAGAGGTCCTGATCGGGATGCAGCGACGGCGCCGACAGATGCTCGCGCAGCTCCTCTTCCGCGTCATTGGCGGTGAAGGTGATGCAATCCATCGGGCAGATATCGACGCAGGCATCGCACTCGATGCATTTGGGCGCGTCGAACACGGTCTGGATGTCGCAATTCAGGCAGCGCTGCGCCTCGGCGAAGGCCTGCTTCAGGTCGAAGCCCAGCTCCACCTCCAGCCGCACATTCTTCAAGGTCTGTTCGATGGGCGCGTGCGGGACCTTGTAGCGCGCGTCGTTGGAGATGTCGTTGTCATAGCTCCACTCGTGAATGCCCATCTTCTGGCTGGACAGGTTCACCATGGGCGGCGGGCGGCGGTTCACGTCCTCGCCCCGGCACAAAAGGTCGATGGAGATGGCGGCGTCATGGCCATGCGCCACCGCCCAGATGATGTTCTTGGGCCCGAACGCGGCATCGCCGCCGAAAAAGACTTTCGGGTGGGTGGACTGCATGGTGGCGGGATCGACCACCGGCATGTCCCATTTGTCGAAGCCGAGGCCGATGTCGCGCTCGATCCAGGGGAAGGCATTCTCCTGGCCCACCGCCACCAGCACGTCGTCGCACGGCATGACGGTGTCGGGCTCGCCCGCCGGCACCAGGCTGCGCCGGCCCTTGGCGTCGTATTCCGCCTTCACCTTTTCGAAGCGCACCCCGATCAGCTTGCCCTGCTCGTGCAGGAATTCCTTGGGAACCAGGAAATTGTGGATCGGAATGCCTTCGTGCATGGCGTCTTCCTTTTCCCAGGGTGACGCCTTCATTTCCTCGAAGCCGGAGCGCACCACGACATCGACCTTTTCCCCGCCCAACCGGCGCGAGGTGCGGCAGCAATCCATCGCGGTGTTGCCGCCGCCCAGGACGATCACGCGCTTGCCGATCTTGCTGGTGTGGCCGAAGGACACCGACGACAGCCAGTCGATGCCGATATGGATATTCGCGGCGGCCTCCTTGCGGCCGGGAATCTCGAGCTCGCGCCCCCGCGGCGCGCCGCAGCCGACAAAGATGGCGTCGTAATTCTCGGACAGGAGCCCGCGCAGGGAATTGATCTTCTGGCCCAGCCGCAATTCCGGCTGCAGGTCGAGAATGTAATCCACTTCCTCGTCCAGCACGCTTTCCGGCAAGCGAAATTTCGGAATCTGGGTGCGCATCATGCCGCCCGCCGAGGTGTCGCCGTCGTAGAGCACCACGGTGTAGCCCAGGGGCAGAAGATCGCGCGCCACCGTCAGCGAGGCGGGGCCGGCGCCGATCAGGGCGACGCGCTTGCCGTTCATGGTCGCCGCGGGCGAAGGCATGCGCGCCTTCACGCCGTCCTTGTTGTCGGCGGCGACGCGCTTCAGCCGGCAGATGGCGACGGGCTGCGGCGCGCCCGTGACTTCCTCCACCCGGCCGCGACGGCACGCCGGTTCGCACGGCCTGTCGCATGTGCGGCCGAGAATCCCGGGAAAGACATTGGAATGCCAGTTGACCATATAGGCGTCGGAATAGCGCCCCGCCGCGATCATGCGGATATATTCCGGCACCGGGGTGTGCGCCGGGCACGCCCATTGGCAGTCGACGACTTTGTGGAAGTAGTCGGGATTCCTGACGTCCGTCGCGGCCATTCCCGGCCGCGTCAGCCACCCAGCACCCGCGCCCGGCCTTTGCCGCGGCGGTTCGTTCACCGTAGGACCACTCATGTCGCTGACCGTTTCCCCAATGACACGCCTCTGATGAGACCAACGTCTGATGGTTCGACCTGCTACTGATGCTTATGTCCGTTGGTCTGGTGCTGCTGCTTTTTCCTTGTCTTGACCTGCATGCCCGGGAAACAATCCGGCGCGCTTTCGTCATGTCTTGTTTGGATACTAACGGGAACGGCGCAAGATGCACGGAGTCAATGCGTTATCCCATGATGCCGCTGTTGGCGCTGGCGCTCGCTTTCCTGTCCGCCAACGCTTTGGCGCAGACCGAGCAGGCGCCTGCGGCGGCGTTCTGGGCCGAACCGGAAATCGTGGAAGTTCAGGCGGCGCCCGGACCCGCGGTCTGGCATCTGACGCGCGGAGATTCCGAACTTTGGGTGCTGGGAACCGTGGGCGCGATGCCCGACGGGCTTTCCTGGAACAAGACCTATCTGGGCGAATTGCTGGACGGGGCGCGCGAAATTCTCCTGCCGCCGCGCCCCTCGATCGGCGTATTCGAAGGCGCCTGGTTTCTTCTCACCCATGGCAGCGAGTTCAGCCTGCCGCGCGGTCAGACCTTGGAGCCGTCGCTGGAGCCCGAATTGCGCGCGCGCTTTATCGCCTTGCGCGAAAAACTGGACGAGACGGAAAGCCGCTACCGCACCGACACGCCGATGCGCGCGGCGCTCAGGCTGTTCCAGGATCTTTCCGACAAGCTCGATCTCACCCGCGACGAGCCGCGCGACACCATCCGCAGCCTGGCGCGCGCCAAGCGCGTGCCGTTCGCGCCCATCGCCAAATACGAAGTGCTGGACGCGGCGGAAGACGTGCTCAAGTTGAACCTGGCGCAGCAGAAAGTCTGCCTGGCCCAATCGGTGGAGGATGTCGATCGCGCCTTTGCCAACGCCGTGCCGGCGGCCGAGGCCTGGGCGGTGGGCGATATCCGAACCGTGAAGGCTCATTACGGCGACAGCCGGCTGCTCGATTGCGTCACCGCCGCCGTGCATGCGGTGGCCGACATCAACGAGCGCAATGTCGCCGACTATACCGCCGCGATCCTCGCCGCGCTGGACAAGCCGGGCAAAGCGGTGGCGGTGATCGACATCGGCCCCTTGCTCCGGCGGGGCGGCGTGCTGGAGCGGCTGAAGATGGCGCAGGTCGCGATCGAGGGACCGGCGGAATGACGGCCTACCAGAGCTTTCCCATATAGGCGTCGAAAGAGGGCGGATCGTACGGCTCCATGCCCGCGCCCGGCGTCGTGGTCAGTTCGCCGAAATAGATCTTGTTCGGTGTGTCGTAGAAATCGGCGCGCACGAAATCGATGTCCCGGCCCAGAATTTCCGCCGCGCGGATCATCTCCGCCAGATGCGGCGGCTTGGGAAGCGTGCAGGGCGTTCTCACATCGGCTTTCTGGCCGGTTATATTGGCGAGGCCCGCGTCGAGCGGATTCCAGTCGCGATCCAGGAAATAGCCGCGGGTGTCGACGAAGCGGTCGACGATGACGGCGATCATTTCGACCCGGCCATGGAAGACCATGAATTTATAGTCCGTGGGCGCTTCCTTTCCGCCGTCATCGATCAATTCCTCGACCAGGATGCGCGGAACGATGTCCTTGTAAACGCGCTCGCGATGCCAATTGTAGAAATTCTGCGAAAGCCAATATTCGCATTGCCGCGCCAGTTCGTCTCTGTCCAGCTGGGATTTGTCGCGCACCAGCCGGACCCAGCCCGCGCCATGGGTGGGCTTGACCACGAAGCTTCTGGGCAGGCGCTCGATCGGGATGTCCCGGGGATTGCGGGTGACCCAATATAATTCCGGCAGGACGGCTTCGCCGAGCCGCTTTGACACATAGGAGCGGACCGCGAATTTGTCGGCGAATTGCCGAAGGATGGGGCGCTTGTCGAACAGGCTGCGCGCGACGACTTTTTCGTTGAAGGTCTTGGGGAACAGGATGTTGGGGAAGACGCCGTGATTGCGGCGGTAGGCACGGACCGTCAGGACGACATCCAGCGCAAGATCCGGAAGAACGGACTGGAGGGACTGCTTGAGGGCGCGCATGCGAAAGCTCGAAGCTCTTTTCCGTTCCGTAAGGGAAGCAATCTCCGTGCCAGGCTTTCTGCCTGCTTGCCTGCGCCATACCGCCGGCGCCGTTAACCACACAGCGCGAGGATAAGGGCGTGTGAATTGTCCAAGATGCGGATAGCCGGCGCTGGCGGTGGGCAATCGCCCTCGCCAGATTCGCAAGATTTTTACGCAAATTGCGAGGGGCGCAATAACGCGGCGTCACGGGGCGGGATGCCAAACTGGGACCGGGGCGTGTGTCATTGGCCCCGAGGGCAGGCTTTTCACATGAAACAAGGCGCAAGCAGGTTGCGCAGGGTTCCGGAATCGGCCGAGGCGTTGGCCGAGATGCCGGCGCGCGCCCTGCCGGATCAGGCCGTGGCCGCGCGGGCCATCGCCATCGATCTGAGACCCGTGATCTCGGCCTACCGCAAGCGCGGGCGCTTTCAACTGCGCGTCGAGAAGCTGCCGCAAGGGGGGCGCTTTTCCGCCGGACAGAACAATGGCGACGGCAGCTGGTCGTTGCTGCTGGATGAACTGGAAGATCTGGTCTATTTCGCGCCCAAGACGGCGGGCGGCGATCATGTTCTGGCGATCCGGCTGATCGCCAAGGACGAGACCGAAGCCTTCACCATCGCCCTGATCGATTTCACGGTGCGGATGGGTGAGGTGCCCGCGCCGGGCGGCCCTGCGTCCGCGTTACCCGATGCCGTGCGCGACGAGGTGCACCGGCTGAAAGCCACGCTCGAGGCGCGCGAAACCGAACTGACGCAGCTGCGCGAATCCGCCGAACGCATGGGCGTGATGTTGCAGCAGAAGCTGGACAGCGCCGTGGCGGAAGCCCGGGCGCAATGGAAGCGGGACGAAGAGGCGCGTCTGGATGCCGAGAAGCTTCGGCTGGAAGAGGGCTTCGGGCATCGCATCGCCGAGCGGGAGATGCGCGCCAAGGCCCTGGCGGACATTCAGCGCGAGCAGCAGGAAGCCGCCATCCGTCTTGCGCGCCAGGAATTCGCCGCCGCCCGCGACGCCCTGGCCGCGCGCGAGAGCGAATTGGCGGCGGCCCGCGCCCAGATGGAGCGGCTGCGCCAGGATTGGGAAACCGAGATCCAGTCGACCCGCACGGCGGGCGAAGCCAAGACCGCGTCGCTGCTGGCGGCCGCCAAGGCCGAAAGCGAGAAATTTGCCGCCGACATCGCCGCACGCCGCGATGCCGAACTTCGCGACGCATACAAGGCCGCCGATGCCAGGCTGGCGGAGGCGGTGAAGGAAGCCGAAACGGCCGCGGCGCAAACGCTTGCGGCGGCGCAAGCCGATTGGGCGGCGAAACAGGCCTCCCGATCCTCCCAGCCCGATCCGGCGGCCGAAGCCGAGCTTGTCCGCCTGCGGGGCGAATTGGAGCGGATGCAGGAGGACGCGCGCGCCAACCTCGCCGCCACGCAGGCGGCGGCGGATGCCCGGAGCGCGGCGGCGCTGCAAGCCGCCGAAGCGGAATGGAAAGCGCAGCTGGAAAAAGCGCTGGCTGAGCTGGCGGCCGCGCGCGAGGCCGCGCCCGCGAGCGGCGATTTGCGCGGGGAAAGCGAGCGCAAGCGCCTGCAGGCGGAAATCGTTCGCTTGCGCGAAGAGGCGCAGGCCGATCTTGCCGCGGCCGATGCCCAGGCCGCCGACGCCTTGAAAGCGGCGGAAGGCGAATGGCAGGCGCGGTCCGAGCGCGCGATGGCGGCGCTCAGGGGACGCTGCGAGGCCGCGGAAGCGGCGCTGGCGGCGGCGGACGGGCCGGCCGCGGACCGCGAAGCGGAAATCCGCCATCTACAGACCCAGTTCGATCATTTGCAGAAAAGTTCGGAAGCCGAGATCGCGGCGCTTCGCCTGGCGGCGGAGATGCGCGCGGAGGAGGCGCGCAAAACGGCCGAAGCGGATTGGCAGGCGCGGCTGGAAAGCGGGTTGGCGCAGGCGCGGCGCGAAGCGTCGGAGGTGGCGCTGGCCGATAGGGGCGAGCGGAGCGAAAAGCTCCTCGCCGAGCGCGATGCGCAGATCGCGCAGTTGCGCATCGAGATCGATCGTCAGGTGAAAGCGGCGGAGGCGGATATGGCGGCGGCGCGTGCGGCATCCGATGTGGCGGCCGGCGAAAAGCTGAAGGCGGCGCAGGCGATCTGGGAGCGCGAAACCGCCGGCGCGCTGGGCGAGGCCCATGCCCGCGCCGAAAAAGCGGAAAGCGCATTGGCGCAGGGGCAGCAGGTCGCGGCGGGGCGCTCGCACGACGACGAATATGTCCATTCGCTGGAGCGCGAGATCAAGACTCTGCGCGCCACCCTGGTGGACCGCGAAGCCGCCATCGTGCAGGCCCAGGCCATGCAGGAGCATCAGCGGCTGGGCACGGTGCGCGAGGGACCGGGCGCGCGTTGGCAGCCCTTGTCCACCCATGCGGGCGAAAGCGAAGCGCCGCGCGCGAAGCCCGCCGTCAACACCAGGTTGCTCCGCGATATCGGCGTGGTCATCGCCTTCGCGGCGGGCGGCGTGCTCCTGTTGCCCAAGCTGGAAGGCATGCTGCCCAATTCGGTGCGCTGGCAGATCGAGACCTTGGGTGGGCTCTACATGCCCGAAACGCTGGTCGGCCCCGCCGCTCCCGTGCCGGTTGCCGCGGTCACGCCCCGCGCCGAAGCGGTGGTTCCCCGTCTTTATGCGGCGCGCAGCGTCAATGTGCGGGCCGCGCCATCGACGGGCGCGGCGGTGATCGCCAACCTGAAGCGCGGCGCTTCGGTCGCGGTGCTGGAGACCAAAGGCGCCTGGTCGCGGGTGGAACTGTCCGGCCGGCAGCAGGGCTGGGCTTTCAACACCTATCTGGTGGAGACCGATCCGGGAGCGGCGGCCAAGCCGGCACCCTGATCAGGGTTTCCCGGCGCTGTAGATCAGGCTCTGCACTTTATAATCGTTGGGCGGCGCCAGAAGCAGGCGGCCTTTGATCTTTCCCGTCTTGCAGGACCATTCGAAGGTGCCGGTTTCGGTTCCCGCCGCGACGATGGGCGCGGTGGTATCGCAATTGCCGACTTCCTTCTTCAGCCGCGCCAATTCCAGCTTCCAGTTCTCCGCCGTGCGGTCCATGAAGAAATTCACCGCCGCCATCGGCGCGACCGGCGCAATCGCGCCGCCCTGCCAGGATTGGATCGCGGCGGCATAGGCCTTGGCCAGGGGCGCGCTGACCGGCACGGGCCGCTTGTTCAGGAGGTTCGCCGCTTTCAACTGCAGCGCCGCCGCCCACAAGGTGGGACTGGGGCTGGAATAGGTGCGGTTGGTGAAAACGAACAGCCCGACGCCGGCTTCCGGGAACAACAGCATCGACGAGCCATAACCGGGATAGCCGCCATTGTGCGTGATCGCCCAGGGCAGATCGCAATCGTTCACGACATACAGCGCCATGCCATACACCTCCGCCTGGCGGCAGGGGTTGGGACGCTTGTCGCCCGGCCGGGTGACGCCCAGGGGGAAGTCCGAGCCCTTCGCCAGTTCGCGGATGGTGGCGCGGGGCACCGGCCCCTTGTCGGCATCGTCGCGCGGCGGCCAGGCGGAAAGCAGATAGGCGACCCATTTGGCGTAGTCATTGGCGCTGGTCTGGAGCCCGCCGATGGAGGTGAAGGCGCCTTCGCCCAGATCGGGTTCGCGGGCCCATTTGTCGTTCTCCCAGCGATAGCCGATGGCGCGCCGCTCGATGGGCGATTTGCTGACGTCGAAACCGCTGGACGTCATCCCCAGCGGCTTGAGGAGAAGATCGCCCGCGACCGCGCTATAGGGCCTCTTCTCCACATTCTGGATGACGCGCCCCACCATGGCGAAACCGAGATTGGAATAGCTGAACGCCGGCGCCGGCGCGTGATCGAAAGCGATGCCTTTCTTCAGCATGGCGGTGAATTCGGATTCGGGGATCGGCGTCTGACGGTCGCCCCAGGGGTCGTCGGTGACGAAGCCGGGCGTGTGTCCCAGAATGTCGGTGACTTTGATGTGGGGCGAATCCTTGGTGGGGTAGGTCCAGCCCCGCATCTCCGGGATGTAATCTTCCGCCTTCGCCGTCAGCGAGACCTTGCCCTCGTCGCGCAGATGCAACAGCGTCAGCGCGGTGAAGGCCTTGGTCATGGAGGCGA
>JAFKFF010000256.1 GCA_017307315.1 Alphaproteobacteria bacterium | reverse complement strand
GAATGATGCTGTAGCGGGTGTTGGATTCGGGGTTGTAAAGCAGGTGCCGCACCGTGTTGAACGGGGGCGGCCCCTGGGCGCGGGCCGCCAGGGGCCCGGTGAGATCGTCGCGCAACGCGTTTGCCGCCAGTCCGTCGAAAGCGCCCAGCGCGAAGCCGCTGGCGGCGGGATCGGTGGCATCCGCCTCGACCAGAAGATCGGGGCGGGCGCCGCGCGCGATGTCGCGGGTGAAATTCACCGGAATCTCCACCACGAAAAGCGCCTTGCCTTCCTGCAGCAGGCGGCGCGCGGCGGCCGGCGAATTGGTCTCGGCCACGATCTCGAAATAGCTGGAGTTGCGCAGCGCCGCCACCACCGAGCGGGCGAAGACGCCAGGATCGGCGACCGAGACCGCGGTGGGCAGCGCCTTGGGATTGAAGTTGATCGCGAAGCCGAACAGAAGCAGCTGCGCCAGCGGCACGCCCACGATCATGCCCAGCGTGATGCGGTCGCGCCGCATCTGCAGGAACTCCTTCAGCAGCACGGCATAGATGCGGGCCAGCGAGAAGGCGCGGTTCACTTGGCGGCCTCCTGCAGGTGAATGAAGACGTCTTCCAGGCTGGGCGGGCTCTCGTGCACCGCGATGCCACCGCGGTCGCGATAAGGCGCGACGGCTTTCTCCAGCAAGGGGCGGTCGCGGCCGCTGACATGGAGCGCGGCGCCGAAAAAACCGGCATAGTCGATGCCGGGCCGGCCCTCGATCTCGCCCAGGAGGCGGCGCACGTCCGCGCCTTCCAGCACGAAGGTGACAAGACCCGATTGCGCGATCACTTCGCCGACCGAGCCTTGCGCCGCCAGGACGCCGTTCAGGATATAGGCGATGCGGTCGCAGCGCTCGGCTTCGTCCATGTAATGGGTGGAGACCAGCACCGTCAGGCCCTGATCGCTCAGGGCGTGGATCTGTTCCCAGAAATCGCGCCGCGCCTTGGGATCGACGCCGGCGGTGGGCTCGTCGAGCAAGAGCAGCCTGGGGTCGTGCAGCAAGCACGCCGCCAGCGCCATGCGCTGCTTCCAGCCGCCGGACAATTCGCCCGCCAGCTGCTTCTGCCGCCCGGCCAGGCCCAGCCGGTCCAGCGTTCGATCGACCTTGGCCTTGCGGTCCGCCAGCCGGTAAAGCCGCGCCACGAATTCCAGATTCTCCCGGATGGAAAGATCTTCCCAGAAGCTGAAGCGCTGGGTCATGTAGCCGACCTGCCGCTTGATGGCCTCGGCCTCTTTGCGGATATCGAGGCCAAGGCAGGTCCCCTCGCCTTCATCGACATGCAGCAGGCCGCACAGCATCCGGATGGTGGTGGTCTTGCCGGACCCATTGGGACCCAGAAAGCCCCAGACCTGGCCTTGCGGAACCTTGATGTCGACATGATCCACCGCGAGCTTGCGCCCGAAGCGTTTGGTCAGGCCCTTCACGTCGATGGCGAGAGCGCCGTCGCTGCGGGCCTTGGCGCCCGTCATTGCGGCCGCACTTCCACCGGCTGGCCGGGATTGAGCGCCAGCCCGCCCGGGGCGCGCGCTTCCAGCTTGAACACCAGCTTCTCGCGATTTTCCACGCTGAAGATCACCGGCGGGGTGAACTCCTCGCGCGCGGCGATGAAGCTGATCCGCGCGGTGAGCGGCTTGCAATTGTCGCAGGTGATTTGCACCGCCTGGCCGAGGCGCACCTTCGACAGCTGGCTCTCGGGCACGAAAAAGCGCACGAAGACATTGGCGGGCGGCAGGATCGAAAGAACCGGGGTCGCGGCGGGCACATATTCGCCTTCACGGAAATAGATGTCCTGCACCGGGCCCTCGGCCTGGGCGGTGACCGCGCGCTGCGAAAGGCCATAGGCGGCGTTGCTCAACGACGCCTCCATCTGCGCGATCTGCGCCTTGAGCTGGGCGATGCGCGCGCCCGACTGGCGGAAGCTGTTGAGCGCGAGGTCGCGCTGGGCGGGCGTGCCGGCGCCGACGCGGGCAAGGCCGTTCTGGCGGTTCAATTCGGTTCGCGCATAGGAGAGATTGGATTGTTCCTGCGCCAGGCTGGCCTTGGCCTCGCCCAGCGCGGCGGCGGCCTGGTCGCGGCCGGCTTGTTCGCGCGCATCGTCCAGAAGAAACAGAAGATCGCCGCGATGCACCGCCTGCCCGCGCTGCACCTTCAGGCTGGTCAGCCAGCCCGGCTGGGGCGCGGAAATGAAGGCGGTGTCGCCTTCGGCATAGCCGAGCCAGGCATCGTTCTTCTTTTCGCCGCACGCCGCCAGGAAAAGGCACAACAGCAGCACGAGCCTTTTCATGCGCCACCTCCTTCCGCGGCCAGGCCGCGCAGCAAGGTCTCCAGATGGGCATCGATCAGGCCCCGGTAATCGTAAGGCGCCGCGTCGAACGGAGCGAAGATGGTGCGCCACAGGACCGTCAACAGCACCGGTGCGATGCAGAGCCGCGCCGCATGCTGGGTCGGCACATCGCGGAATTCGCCGCGCGCGATTCCGCGGTTCAGGATGATTTCGAACATCGAAACGCCGCGGTCGACGATTTCGCGGCGCCAGAATTCCACCAGCTCCGGAAAATTTCCGGCTTCCGCCAGCAGCACCTTGGCCAGCACCACCCGGTCGCTGGCGGCGGCGAAATTCCCCAGGGTTGCGATGACGAAGCGCAAAAGCTCCGCGCTGGGTCCGGGAAACGCGCTCACACGCGCCAGGACGCCTTCCAGCTGGGCGCCGATCGACTGGCGCGCCAGCGCCTTGAACACCGCTTCCTTGCTGTCGAAGTAAAGATAGATGGTGCCCTTGCTGATGCCCGCCCGCGCCGCGATGTCGTCCATGCGCGTGCCGGCAAATCCTCTTTCCGCGAAACAGGCCAGCGCCGCATCCAGGATTTCGGGAATGCGCGCGTCCTTGCGACGCTGCCAGCGTTGGGCTTTCATGCTGCATTTAATAACTAACCAGTCAGTTATTTCAAGTCAGTCGCTAGCCGATTGATTTGACAGGATATTTCTTGGCGGCATGGGGCCCGGCAGGCTCTTTCTCCCAAATAGCGCCCGCTTCTTTCGAAAGACGCACGGCTTGACGCGCAATACCTTTTGGTTCAAGGTATCTATGCATCGCGCTGAGATGTATGGCCATGCCCAACCCCAGTTTCATGAATGGCGTGCCGGAGCTTTTGATCCTCAGAACCCTCGCGAGGGGCGAGATGTATGGCTACGAGCTGGTGCAGGCCATTCGCCTCAACACCAACCAGGCCATCAAGATCGGCGAAGGCGTGGTCTATCCCGCCCTGCATGCGCTCGAGCATGACGGCATGCTGCGCTCCCGGCGCAAACTCGTGAACGGGCGCACCCGCGTCTATTACGCGCTGACGCGCAAGGGCGAAAAGCATCTGGCCGGCCTCGTCCGGCACTGGCAGCACATCACCGAAGCGATAGGTCTTGCGATAGGAGGAACAGCCCATGCCGCAACCATGCTTTAGCCGTCTGTCCGAACGCCTGCTCCGCGGCGGCATCGCGCCCCGCCATGTCCGCCGTACCATCCGCGAGCTTTCCGACCATTTCGACGATCTGGTGCGCGAGGAAAAGGAAGCCGGCGCCGCCCGCGAGGTGGCTCAGGCAAGGGCGCTTTCGCGCCTGGGTCATGAAGACAATCTGGCGGATGCGATTCTGTCGCGGCCCGAATTGCGCTCCCTCACCTCGCGCTTTCCCTGGGCAGTTTTCGGCCTTGGCCCCGTTCTGCTCCTGGCCTTCAGCGTCGTCGCGGCGCTCTATCTCGAAGTCTGGCTGCTCAATCATTCCGGCGGCTTGTTCACCTATCTGACGGGACAGCCGCCGGGGCCTGTCAGTGCCAAACTGGCGACACAGGTCTACACGGCCTACAACACGTTCGTCGTCTATGGCGCGCCGCTTCTGTTCGCGTGGCTGTTCTATTGGCTAGGCTCGCGGCAAAGAATGCCCAGAGCTTGGATCATCGCCGGCGTTGCGCTCATCTGTGTATTGGGTGGCTTTCAGAACCTCGTCTTCTACGACAAGGGCTATGTCGGCGGCGGCGTGCTGCTGATCGAATCCGGACTTGTTTCGCCTTTTGTGCATTTCAGCGCCGACAGCTTCTTTTCGCCCTTCCCCTATGCCGAAGGCATTGCCCGCGCCGCGATGAATCTCGCCATCGCCGGTGGTATCTGGTGGTGGGTCACAGCACGGAAAAAGGTCTCAACCGTCGCGGAGCTTCATATCGCTCGGACGTAAGGACTTTCAGAGATTTGCGGGAGGGGTATGCCATGTCACTTCGCGCCTTGAGTCTTGCGCTCGCGTTTTCTGCGTTCGTTGCCCTCCCCGCATCGGACCAATCTCTCGCGGCCGGATCAAATGACGGCGCCTTCGTGTAGGTCGAGGGTGGGCGCATCTGGTACCAGACTTGCGGCTCCGGTTCCGAGAACATGGTCCTGATCCATGACGGCGCCTTGCATTCCGCCACTTGGGACGATGTCTGGCCGATCTTCTGCAAGGATTTTCACGTGGTGCGCTATGATCGGCGCGGCTTTGGGCGCTCGCCCACCAGCACCATGCCCTATTTTCCGGTGGACGATGTCTCAGCCGTGATGCATGCGGCGGGGGTGCAGCATGCGATCATCGTGGGAAGTTCCGCTGGCGGCGGGCTGGCGGTGGATTTCACCTTGAAACATCCCGAGGCGGTGGATCGTTTGATCCTGTCGGGACCACAGGTTCTGGGACTGGGCCAGTCGCGGTATTTCGTGGACCGCACCATCGCGATGCAAAAGCGCGAGCTTAACGGTGATGTCGAAAATGCCATACGCGATGATGGCCGAGCCTTCGCGCCGGGCCATGAAGCTGCCTTGAAGCGGATGGTGGCCCTACTCACGGCTTATCCACAGGATCTGCACCATTCCGACGATATGGCGCGGCCCGCGCCGCCGGCGGTACCGCTGCTGTCATCGATCAAAGCCCCCACCATGATCCTGGTCGGAACGCACGACACGCCCGATGTGCAAGCCTGGGCAGGAGCGATCGATGCCGCGATCCCAGGATCGCACCGCGTAGTTGTGCCCGATACTGGACATCTGATGTATCTGGAGCAGCCTCAGCATTTCGTGCAATTGATCGAGCAATTCGTAGCGGCGCGCCAACATCCGGACCGGGAAACAGCGCTTAGGCGCTATCTTGGATCTCTGGAGCGCGGGCAGCCCAACTACGAAGACATGACGCCGAACGCAGCAGCAAGCGTACGCCGAGAAATGCCTGTTATCCTAGCTCTCCTGAAGCCGATGGGGGCGATCAAATCCATTCGCTTCGCCTACGGCACGGAAACGGGCGCGGATGCCTATTGGGTGACCTATGCGCATGGCAGGGCGGAATGGACCGTTGCTCCGTTGACGGCAGAAGGCAAAATGCAATCGCCAGGACTGCGGTTCCCATAGCTCTCACTCTTCTTTGATGCGCGTGAAGCACATTATCTTCAAGGTGCTCTTCGCAATTCTCACTGCGATGTCGCCGCCGGTTCATGCGCAAGAACGGCCTGATTGGCTGGAAAACTGCAAACTAGAGCACCTGGCAGAGGTGCCCATGACGATGAAATCCGGTCATGTCACAATATCAGCCTCGGTAAACGGCAAAGTTGTGACGCTGGGCATCGACACCGGCGGGCCTTTTACCAGCCTCACACCGGCAACCGCTCATCGCGTCGGGAATGTTGGGCATCGGGACAATTTGCAGATCGGAAATGTGAAATTGGACGGGACGTATACGGGATGGATGGAAGCCTTCCCTGGTGTCGACGGCCTGATCGCACCGGACATTTTGAGCAAATATGACGTGGAGTTCGATTTTGGCGCCAATATATTCGGGCTGTTCACGCCCCATTCTTGCGCCAATCGCGTGGGGAACTCGACCGGCACCTATACAGTAATCCCCTTCACGCTCACCCGAGATGAGCATGTGCGCGTGCCTGTGACGCTGGATGGCCAAAATATGTATGCCATCCTCGATACAGGAGCACCCATATCGGCCCTCAGTATGCAGGATGCACGCAGA
>JAFKFF010000255.1 GCA_017307315.1 Alphaproteobacteria bacterium | reverse complement strand
ACTCCAGTCGCAGGGCATTTCCTCCCGCGCGCAGCTGGACCAGGCCAAGACCGGCCATGAGGCGGCGGAGCAGAAGCTCGCCGCGGCCCAGCAGCAGACCGCCAGCGCCCTGGCCGATCTGGGCGGCAATGCCGACGCCACCGCCGAAAGCCTTCCCATCGTGCGCCAGGCGCAGGCGACCCTGGACCATGCCTTGCTGGAATTGTCCTACACGGTGGTGCGTGCCCCGATGGATGGGGTGGTCGCCAAGGTGGATCAGATCCAGGTCGGCGATCATGTGAACATGGCGACCCCGCTTTTCGCCCTGATGAGCGACACCAATATGTGGGTGGAAGCCAATTTCAAGGAAACTGACCTCGGCTACATGCGCCCCGGCCAGCACGCGACCTTCACGCTCGATGCCTTCCCCGGCAAGCGCTTCAAGGGCACGGTGGTGTCGACCAGTCCCGGCACCGGATCGAGCTTCTCGCTGCTGCCGCCGGAGAATGCCTCGGGCAACTGGGTCAAGGTGGTGCAGCGCCTGCCCGTGCGCCTGTCGATCGACAACAATGGCTGACTGCCGCTGGCGGCGGGCATGAGCGTGACCGCCGAGGTGGATACGGAGCATCACCGTTCCCTGGCTTTCTGGAACTGAGCCCGCATGGCCGACAAGCGGCAGGATGACGTGCTGGAAGATGCCGCGGAAACCGCCGGCATCGGCGCCAGCGCCACGCCCCCGCCGCAGGCCCCGCAAAAGGTGCGCTTCCACGGCCTGATCACCCTGTCGGTGATGGCCGCGACCATCATGCAGGCGCTGGACACCACCATCGCCAATGTCGCCCTGCCGCGCATGCAGGGGACCCTGTCGGCGACCCAGGACGAGATGGGCTGGGTTCTGACCTCCTATATCGTCGCCGCCGCCATCACCATTCCGCTCACCGGCTGGCTGGCAGGCCAGTTCGGCCGGCGCCGCGTGTTCCTGATCTCGGTCTTCATCTTCACTGTGGCGTCGGCCTTGTGCGGCCTGGCGGTGTCGTTGCCGCAGATCGTGCTGTTCCGCTTCCTGCAAGGCGTGGGCGGCGCGGCTTTGGTGCCGCTGTCGCAGGCCGTTCTGTTCGACATCAACCCGCCCAAGGATTTCGGCCGGGCCATGGCGATCTGGGGCATCGGCGTCACCATGGGCCCGATCCTGGGGCCGGCCCTGGGCGGCTGGCTGACCGAGAATTACTCTTGGCGCTGGGTGTTCTACATCAACCTTCCCATCGGGGTTCTGGCCTTTGCCGGGCTCTATTTCACCTTGCCGGAAAACCGCAACGCGCAAGGATCGCGCTTCGACTTTTTCGGTTTCACGACCTTGAGCATATTCATCACCGCGCTGCAGCTGATGCTGGACCGCGGCCAGCTTCTGGACTGGTTTTCCTCGCGCGAGATCGTGGCCGAGGCGGTGATCGCGGGCGTGGCCTTCTACCTGTTCCTGGTCCACACATTTTCGCATCCCAAGCCCTTCCTGAACCCGCATTTGTTCCAGGACCAGAATTTCGTCGCCTCCAACATCTTCATCTTCGTGGTGGGCGTCGTCCTGTTCGCTACCCTGGCGCTGATCCCGCCTCTGCTGCAGACCGAGATGCGCTATCCGGTGGTCCTGACCGGCCTGGTGACGGCGCCGCGCGGAGCGGGCACCATGGTGGCCATGATGGTGGTGGGGCGGCTGATCTCGCGCTTCGACCCGCGCATCATCATCGCCATCGGCCTGGCGCTCACCGCCTTCTCGCTGTGGCAGATGACGCAATTTTCGCTGCTGATGGATACCTGGCCGGTCATCATCTCCGGCATCCTGCAGGGTTTCGGCGTCGGCCTGGTCTGGGTGCCGCTGTCGGCGGTCGCCTTCACCACCCTGCCCGCCCACTTACGCAACGAAGGCACCGCCTTCTTCAATCTTCTACGCAATGTCGGCAGCTCCATCGGCATCTCGGTGGTGTTCTTCCTCTTCACCCAGAACACCCAGCGGGTCCATGCCAGCATGGCCGAGCACATCACGCCCTATAATTTCATCGGCAACAGCGCGGCAGCGGCCTTCAATGGCGGCGGCCTTCCCGGCCTCGCCAGCCTTGACGGCACCATCTTCAATCAGGCGGCGATGATCGCCTATATCGACGATTTCCAACTGATGATGATCCTGACCTTGGCGACCATTCCTTTCCTGTTCCTGATCAAGAAAACGCGGCCGGCCGCCGGCAGCCATGCGGTGCTGGACTGATGAAACAGATCACCCTTCCTTTTCTTTCGGCGCTGCTGCTGGGCTCCTGCACGGTGGGACCGGACTTTCAGGTCCCCGCTCCGCCGCAGGTCGCCAGCTATGGCGACAAGAACGACGCTGCGGCGCCGGAAGATCAGCGTATCCTGCTCGGCCAGCGGATCGCGGGCGACTGGTGGTCCGGCTTCAGCTCGCCCGCGCTCGACACGGTGATCCGCCAGGCCCTCTCGGACAACCAGGATATCGAGGCGGCGCGCCAGCGCATGGCCGAGGCCGAGGAGCAAGTGAATGTGGCGCAAGGGGCGTTGTTGCCCCAGGTCGCGCTGGGCGGCACCGCCGGCTACCAGAAATACGGTCGCTCGCTGTTCGGGCCGCTGAATTTCAGCGTCCCGCCCTTTGCCTATTACAGCGTGGGGCCGACGGTCAGTTTTCCTCTCGACCTCTTCGGCGGCGAGAAGCGCAAGGTCGAGCGGCAGAAAGCGCTGCTGGAATATCAGGGCTTTCAACTCGACGCCGCCTATCAATCTCTGACCGCGCATGTCGCGGCGGAAGCGATGGCACTCGCCTCCGCCCAGGCGCAGATCGAGACCTTGAACCGCATCATCGCAGACGACGAACGCAACGTGCAGCTGGTGCAGTCGGCTATCGACGCCGGCTCGGGCACGCGCGTCCAGCTGGTGACGGCGCAGAGCCAACTGGCCGAAGACCGCGCCTTGCTGCCGGATCTCAACCAGCAGCGCGCCGTGGCCCGCCATGCTTTGTCGATCCTGGTGGGCAAGGCGCCGGCCGAATGGAGCCCGCCCGAATTCGAGCTCGCCGACTTCACCTTGCCCTCCGAACTGCCGGTGAGCCTGCCGTCGGAACTGGTGCGCCGCCGTCCCGACATCCGCGCCGCCGAAGCCCAGCTTCATGCCGCCAGCGCCGGGATCGGCATCGCCACCGCCAATCTCTATCCCAACATCAACCTGACCGCGAATGCGACGCAACAGGCGCTGGTGCCGGGCGAGCTCTTCAACAGCATCAACAATGCCTATGCCCTGGCGGCCAACCTCACCCAGCCCATTTTCAACGGCGGCAAGCTCAGCGCCGAACGCCGCGCGGCGGTGGACAATTACAAGGCATCGCTCGCGGTCTATCGCCAGACCATCCTGACCGCGTTCGGCGACATCGCCGACCGGCTGCAGGCGATCTCCAACGGCGCCGAGCGGGTCAGGGCCCAGCAGGCGGCGGCGGACACCGCGTCCCAATCCCTCGACCTGGCACGACGCAGCTACGAAGCCGGCAATTCCGGAATCCTGGACGTGATCGATGCCGAGCGGCGCAATGCCCAGGCGCAACTGGGCCTGGCGCGCGCCAAGGCGCAGCGGCTGATGGACACGGTGCAGCTTTATCTGGCGCTGGGCGGCTCACCCGTCACGCCGCCGCCCGCTGCTCCGCCGCAAGACGGCAACGCCGCCAGCCCCTAACCGGCCAGTCGCTCAGGGCCGGGCTTTGGTGGTCAGGGCCGCGACCTCGCTTGGCGAAAGCCGGGTCATCTTCCGCACGAAGCAGGGGATCGCGGGACTGCCGATTCCCGAACTCACTTTCAGGTCCCAGTCCAGCGCCGAGCACACCGTCGAGGTGCCGCGGAAGGTGGTGACCAGACGCGCGCCCGGATCGAGCAGCGCAGGACATGCACTGCCCAGCTCCAACCGGTAATAGTGATTGCCGCGCACGCGAATATTGATGGTGCGGGCGTCGGCGGCGCGCCAGGTCTCGAACTGGTTCGTGAAGAAGCATTCCTTGGGGCCGTCGCCCGGTGCCGCGGCGGGCTGGGCCGCCACGGGCGATGCCGTCAGCGCAAGAGCGAAAACCGAAGCGACAAGCGAAGGTTGAAACGTCATGACCGTCTCCCTGGCTCCCCCGGAGAAACGCGATCAGACCACGAAGCGGGCTCCCGTTCAAAAGCCCGCGCCTGTTTCCGGCGGTCTTCCTGGCTTTTTCCAGGTGATTCGCTAGCCCCGTCCCAAGTCGGTTCAAGAGCAAATTTTGTCGCAGTTCCGCTCGGAAAGCGGCTTTTCGGTGGTATAGTGATGGCGATGACGCATCCGGCCGGAGCGGGCCGCGTGCGGGTTTTGAGCACCATTGACGGAGATAGAGCACGCAACAGACCGCCCGAAGGCGGGCGAACCTAGGAGGTAAGGATGAGCAGTTTGGGTCAGTTTCACCATACCGAAGAAGCGCCGAGCAAAGGTTCGAGAATCGTAGCGTGGGTCGTCCTTGCCCTCCTGCTGGGAGGCGCCGGACTTTACATCATTGAATCCGGAATGCTGACCTCCTCGCCGACACAAACGACCCAGAGCTATCCGCGCGGCCTGTAACCCTTGAAGATGCCCGCCCGGAATACGCTCCGGGCGGGCCTTCCATCGGGCTCTTAGCCGGAACCGGTCTGCCGCCGGGCCGTTTTCAGGATGCGGCTTGCGCTACGATGGCGGCATGAGAATCGTCGTTCCGCTCCTTCTCCTGACCTTGCTGTCGCCATTGGCGGCCCGGGCCGATGCCTTGGCGCCCATCGCCCTCAACAGTCTCAGCAGCGTTCCCGCGAAAATTTCCGCAGCCCGGGTCCTGGACACGCATGGCGCGCTGGTGGGGACGGTGACGCGGATCGACGCGGACGCGAAGGGCAAACCCCTCAAGGCGAACATCGCGCTGACGGCCGGCGGCACGGCTGTGCTGGATGCTTCGGCCCTGGGCTATGACGAAACCGCCAATGTGCTGGTGACGGACCGGCCACCGGCGACGCCGGCCCCGGCGCGTTAGGCGCGCCAATCCGGCCGAACGTCTTTAATCCGCGCAGGCGGGCGCGCGGACGCGCTTGCCGGGCCCCGCGTCCGGATGCACCAGCTTGGCAAAATCCCGGCGCAGGCGGTCCGCCGGGCCGACCTGTTGGTCCAGGACGGCATGATGCGCCTTCCAGATCGGCAAGGCTTTGGCGAGCAGCGACCGGCCCTTGGCGGTCAGTCGCAAGAGCCGTCCCCTGCGATCGTCCGGATCGACCGACACGGTGATCAGCCCGCGCCGCTCCAGCGGCTTCAGAGCCGCCGTCAGGGTGGTGCGGTCCATCGCCAGGAATTCGGCCAAGGGCGCGATGGCGGGCGGTTTGGGGCGGTTCAGCGCCATCAGGAGCGAGAATTGCCCGTTGGTGAGGTTGAGCGGCCGGAAGGCATCGTCGAACCGGCGCGCCAGGGAGCGCGCCGCCTGCTGCGCCGCCAGGCACAGGCAGGTGTCGCGCACCAGAAGCGTGGTCTCGAAAGGCACATCCGCCATGAAGGGTTTATGTTGACTTCAACTTATCAAGTCAAGTTGGGAAACCGGGCTAAGTTTGCGCTGGCGGCGGCCGAACGCTGACGCTATAAACCGCGCCCCCAACAGACCATCGACAGGGAATCAATTCGTGACCCGCCGCTTTTTGCGCATGGCGATCGTGCTCGGCCTCATCACCGCGGTGGGCCCTTTCGCCATCGATATGTATCTGCCGGCCCTGCCCTCGATGGGCAAGAGCCTCGGCGCAAGCGCCGGCGCTGTGCAGATGAGCCTGATGGTTTTCTTCATCGTCATCGGCGTCTGCCAGCTTTTCTACGGCCCGCTTTCCGACATCGTCGGCCGCAAGCCGCCCATCTATGGCGGCCTCGCGATCTTCACCATCGGCAGCATCGGCTGCGCCTTCGCGCCGGGCATCGAAACCCTGATCGGTTTCCGCGTCATCCAGGCCTTCGGTGCCTGCGCGGGGATGGTCATCCCTCGCGCCGCGGAACGAGACCTGCACACCGGCCATGA
>JAFKFF010000254.1 GCA_017307315.1 Alphaproteobacteria bacterium | reverse complement strand
GGCCCCGCAGCACCGCCACCGAACAGGCGCCCAGCGCCGTATCGACGGCCAGCAACAGAGGGCTCTGCGTGCCGCCGCTCACGGTTCAGAGAATCTTGCAGGCTTCGTCGAACGACAGGCGCGGACCCCGGGGGCGCACGCCCGCCGGGTCGCCGTGACCGACGGCGCAGATGAAATTGGACTTGATGCTGGTGCCGGCGAAGAATTCCTTGTCCACGCCATGATTGTCGAAGCCCGACATCGGCCCGCAATCCAGGCCCAGCGCGCGCGCCGCGATGATGAAATAAGCGCCCTGCAGGCTGGAATTGCGCAAGGCGAAGGTCCGGGTCAGTTCGTCCTTGCCGATGAAGCCGTCGCGGACTTTCGGATTGTGGGGGAACAGGCGCGCGAATGTTTCCGGAAAATCCAGGTCCATGCCGATGATGGCAACGGCAGGCGCCGCCATGGTCTTTTCCTGGTTGCCGGCGCTCAGATGCGGCTTCAGCCGCAGCTTCGCCTCCATCGAGGTCAGGAAATAAAACCGCGCCGGCGAGGAATTGGCCGACGTCGGCGCCCAGCGCATCAAATCATAGACCGCCATCAGGTGCGCGGCCGAGACCGGCTTGTCGGTCCATTTGTTCTGGGTATGGGCTTCGCGGAAGATAATATCGAGCGCTTCGTCGCTGACCGCGTGGGACGTCATGGCGAACTCCGGATGGACGGGTACGGAAAATCAGACGGCTTCGACCGCGGTCACTTCCGGAACGTAATGGCGGAGCATGTTCTCGATGCCGTTGCGCAAGGTCATGGTCGAGGACGGGCAGCCGGCGCAGGAGCCTTGCAGGTGCAGGGCGACGATGCCCGTGGCGCCGTCGAAGCCTTTGAAGATGATATCGCCGCCGTCCTGGGCCACGGCCGGGCGCACCCGGGTCTCGATCAATTCCTTGATCTGGGCGATCACTTCCGGATCGCCGCCTTCACCATAGGCGGCGTCATCCTTTTCCTCCGCATCGCCTTCGATCAGCGGCAGGCCGCGGGTGAAATGCTCCATGATCACGCCCAGCAGCGCCGGCTTCAGATGCTTCCAGTCGCCGTCGCGCTTGGTGATGGAGATGAAATCGGCGCCGAAAAAGACCCGCGAGACTTCCGGCACGGTGAAGAGCGCGCGCGCCAGGGGCGAACGCCCGGCCTGCTCGGCGGACGGGAAATCGGCGACGGCGCCCTCACCCATCACGGTCTGGCCCGGAAGGAATTTCAGAGTGGCGGGATTGGGCGTGGCTTCGGTCTGAATGAACATGGGAAATCCCTGGGTGCTATCACCTAGTTCCTAGGCAACACCTACATGGACCTTGGGCACACCCCGATCAAGCATGCTCAGAAGTCGGAAATCAGGCCTTTTTTCTCCCAATCGCCATAGCGGGTGGGTTCCGGCCCCTTCCGCCCGCCCAGTTCGGGCGGCAAATCCAGGGGTTTTTCGCCGGCCCGGCGGGCGTCGGCCTCGGCGTTGGCGCGCGTGGCGGCCTCTGCCAGGCGGGCGGCGATCTCTTCGGGCGTGGCGGGCTTTTTCGGTGTGTCCATTCGGTTCTTGACCCTGTCGCGGCAAAGCATACATCACTGTTGTCGATAGGGATATTTCCGAAATGAACCTGTTCAAGACCGCCCTCCTGATGTCGCTGATGACCGGGCTTTTCCTGGTCGTGGGCGCCTTGATCGGCGGGGGCACCGGCATGATCGTGGCCTTTGTCATCGCGGCGGGCATGAATCTCGTCGCCTACTGGAATTCCGACAAGATGCTCCTGTCCATGTATGGGGCCCGTCAGGTCGATGCGGCGAGCGCGCCCGACCTCTATCACATCGTGGAACGGCTGGCGGGCCGCGCGGGCCTGCCCATGCCCAAGGTCTATATCACCGAGAATCCGCAGCCCAACGCGTTCGCCACCGGCCGCGATCCCGCCCATGCCGCGGTCTGCGTCACCACCGGCCTGATGGCGTCGGTGAGCAACGAGGAGCTGGCAGGCGTGATCGCCCATGAGCTGGGCCATGTGAAGAACCGCGATACGCTGACCATGACCATCACCGCCGTGATCGCGGGCGCCATCGGCATGCTGGCGAACTTCGCCTTCTTCATGGGCGACAGGCGCAACCCACTGGGCCTGGTCGGCGTGCTGCTGGTGACCTTGCTGGCGCCCGTCGCCGCCATGCTGGTGCAGTCCGCCATCTCGCGCTCGCGCGAATTCGAAGCCGACCGGGCGGGCGCCGAACTCACCGGCCGTCCCTTGTGGCTGGCCGATGCCCTGGCCGAGATCGACCGCTCGGCGCGCAAGACCTTGAACGCGCCCGCCGACGCCAATCCGGCGACCGCGCACATGTTCATCATCAATCCGCTGCATGGCGGCTTGAGCGGCCTGTTCGCCAGCCATCCGCCGACCGAGGAGCGCATCGCGCGCTTGCGCGCCATGGCGGGGGTGAGCGCGCCGCAGGCCGGTCCCTGGGGATGAGCGAGGCCGCGGCGAACCCGGCGGGCCTTGGCGCCCGCAAAGCCGCGCTTTCCCTTTTGTCTCAGGTTCTGCGCCAGCACCGGCCACTGGATGCGCAGCTTGAGAGCCTGAAACATCTGGCGCCGCGCGACGCAGGCTTCGCCCGCGCCCTGGCGAGCCAGAGCCTCCGCCATTTCGGCGCGCTGGACGCGGTCATCCGCCAGTTCGTGCCGAAGCCGCTGGCGCCGCACAAGGCGGGTGCCGCGACCGAAATTCTTCTCCTGGGCGCCTGCGAGCTTCTGATCCTGAAGGGCGCGGCCCATGCCGCCGTCGATGCCGCCAACAATCTGGCCGCCGCCGACAAGAAGGCGGTGCATTTCAAAGCCCTGATCAACGCCGTGCTGCGCCGCATCGCGCGCGAAGGCGCGGCGGTTCTGTCCAGTCTCGATTCGCCGCGCCTCAACACGCCGGATTGGCTGTGGACGCGCTGGTGCGCGCAGTATGGCGAAGACCGTGCCCGCGCCATCGCCACCGCGCATGGCCAAGAAGCGCCGCTGGACATCGTGCTCAAGCGCGAAGCCGCCGCGCATCCGCAAAGCGACGCTCTGCTGAACCTGTCCCGCCGCGTGCCGGAGCGGGCGCCGGTCGAAAGCCTGACCGGCTTCGCGGAAGGCGATTGGTGGGTGCAGGATATGGCGGCGGCTTTGCCAGCAACCTTGCTGGGCGATGTGTCCGGAAAACGCGTGATCGATCTTTG
Organism: Alphaproteobacteria bacterium; assembly: GCA_017307315.1. Taxonomy (GTDB): domain Bacteria; phylum Pseudomonadota; class Alphaproteobacteria; order Micropepsales; family Micropepsaceae; genus Rhizomicrobium. Next base: position 2,870 of record JAFKFF010000254.1, on the reverse strand, counting down.
CGCCGCGCCGGGCGGCAAGACGTTGCAGCTGGCCGCGCGCGGCGCCCAGGTGACGGCGGTGGAGATCGACCCTGCGCGGGCCGCGCGTATCCGCGAAAATCTGGGGCTCACCGGACTGGATGCGCAGATCGTCGAAAGCGACGCGCGCGATTTTCAGGGCACCGCGCCCTTGGTGCTGCTGGATGCGCCCTGCACCGCCACGGGAACCATTCGCCGCCATCCCGACCTGCCCTGGATCAAGAGCGCCGCCGATGTCACGGCGCAGGCCAGCCTCGCCTACGACCTTCTGGAAAGCGCGGCCGCGATGGTCGCGCCCGGCGGGCTTCTGGTTTTCGCGGTCTGTTCGCTGGAACGCGAGGAAGGCGAAGAACAGATCGCCGCATTCCTGAACGACCATCCGGAATTTTCGCGCGTGCCGGTGGCCCCGGAAGACCTATCCGGTCATGGCGAATGGATCACAGCCGAAGGCGATCTTCGCACCCTGCCGTCTCACTTCGCGGACCAGGGCGGCATGGACGGCTTTTATGCCGCGCGATTGAAGCGCTTATAAACGTCCCAGGGCATAAGCGATGGCGAGATAGATCTTGCCGGTATCGGCCGAGAGGATTGACGAGGCCAGAATGCCGCCGCTGTCATTCTCCCGCGCCCGCGCCAGCAGCGCCTCGAATTCGTGAATGTAGGAATCGGCGGCGTCGTGAAACCGCTCGTCCTCGCGGTACAGCTTGGTGATGCGGTCGATGGCGCCATCGTCGATGGTCTCGGCCAGCTTGCGGGCGAAGACGGCTCGGTCGCCGGCAAGATAGCGCTTCCAGTCTTCGTTGCCGGGCGCGGCTTCGGCGCCGATCGCTTCCAGATCGACCGCCATGTCGGCCAGCGCCAGTTGCAGCGCGCTGACCGTGGCGGTCGAGGCATCGACCGGATCGCGGGGGGCCGGGGCGGGCTCGCTGTTCTCGACCGCGGCCAAAAGGGTTTTCATTTCCCAGTTCTTGGCATCGCCGCTTGCGGGCCGATCCGTTTTTTCCGAAGCCCTGTCGCCGCGCAGGTCGCCGCCTTTGCGGGGCCGCTGGGTGAGCTTGCGCGCCAGTGTCTTGAGGCCATCGCCATCGCCCGCTTCAACGGACCCCGGCTGGGCGGGCGCGACACGCGCCTGAACGCCCCGGGTCTGGAGGGTGGAAATGGTCCGGGCCGAGAGATCCAGCATCTCGTTGGTCTCGGACTGCACCATCTGGCGGATGCGCTGGGCTTCGCTCTGGGCCAGGGACGGCAGGCGGGAAAGATGGCGTTCCACCTCTTCGATGGCCTTGGCGAGGTTCTCGCGGATCTCGGTCGCCCGGACATTCATTTCGCCCGCTGCGCGCAAAAGCTTGTCGCATTCCGCCATCGCTTCGCCCACCATGATCTGGGCATCGTTCTTGGCCTGGGCGGTGCTTTCGCCGATGAGCGCCTTGGTGCTGCCGCCCGCGTCGCGCAAGGTGGCGACCAGCCCGGTCAGAACCGTGTTGGCATCGCCGGAAGTCTCTTTCAGCTTTTCGGCTTCGGCGGCGAAGGCGACGGTGAGTTGCGAGGCGCGGGTTGCGGCGTTGACCATCACGCTTTCCAGATGCCGCTCCACTTCGCCGGTCACGGTCTCGAAACGCTGTGCCTCGCCGGAAAGCGCGCTGACCGCCCCTTCCATGCCGGCGCGCTGCTGGGTCAGCGCGGCATCGAGCTGCTCGCTCTCTTCCTTCAGCTTGGTGAGCATCTCCGCCATCGCGGCGCGGTGCTTTTCCTGCCGCGCCAGCACGAATTCGGCGCGCTGAAGCGCGGTGTCGGAGACCGCTTCGATCTTCTTGGCCTGGGAATCCAGCTCCAGCGCCGCCGCATGGGGCGCTTCGCCGGCAAGCTGGGCGGCAGCGCGGAACCCGGCGGCCTGCACGTCCAGCGACTGCGCCGCCATCTTGAGCGTGCCTTCCGCCGCCTCGATCGCCGCCTTCAATTGCGCGGAGCGGCCCGCCACCGTTTCGGTGGCGCGCGACGCCATGTCGGAGATCGCTTCGGAGACCGCTTCCAGGCGCTGGCGTTCCTGGCTGAGGCGCTGGGCGATGGCTTCGCCGCGCACTTCGGCGCGCGCGCCGGCTTCGTCCATGGCGCCGATCTGATTTTCCAGCGCGCCTTCCAGCGCGCGCAGCCGGCCATAGGCGCCGTCGAGCCCGGCATTGAGCGCATCCAGCTCATGGCGCACGGCGCGGCCCAGCTTCGCGGCGCTGCGCGCCACGCTGTCATCGGTGACGAAAAGGTTTTCGGTGGCGCCTTTCAACCCCTCGGCCATGCGGCCCATGCGATGGGCGAGCGCGAAGGCGGCCGCGATCGCCACGAACAGCAGGGGCGGCAGGAGGATGGCGACGGCGAGAAAGGCGATCTGAAGGCCGGGAAGGTTTTTCAGGCCCTGGACGCCGAAATAGCCCCAGAGATAAGCCGCCCACAGGCCCATCCAAAAGATGGAGGCGATGACGGCAAAACCGAACGCCACCGCGCCGAAGCGGCCGGGTTCGGAGACGGTGGCTGCCGGACGATAGTCCTCGCGCGGCAACGCCGTGTCGGTCGGAACCTCCCCTACAATAACCGGTTGATTTTGCTCAAAATTTCGTACCATCGGCGGCGACCCCCAATTCCGGGCACGATATCGCAAAGGCCGTGCGGCCGGAAGGCTAGCCGGGCGGGCGTTAACGCGGTCTTAGCCTTCCCGTCCCAAGGCTTGCCGGGCCTTACGGACAATCATCCATGGCCCGAAAGCCGATCGATCTGGAACATCTGGCCCGCTACACCGGCGGCGAAAAGGACCTGAACGGGGAAATATTGCGCCTGTTCGACAGCCAGATGGCCAGCATGGT